>CAMVNV010000006.1 GCA_947168935.1 uncultured Butyrivibrio sp.
ATGCTTGATTATAAACTGGCGCAAGAAGGAATTACTCTTGTTAAGCAGAAGGAGAGTTATTCAAGCCAGACCAGTCCTTTAAGCCCTGATGTAGATAAATATAATGCAGACAAACATAATCGTGTTAAACGTGGACTTTACAGAGATGGTTTATATTCATGGAACGCTGATTGTGTGGGAGCATATAATATCCTCAGATTATTTTTTGCTACACAAAAAATAGACGTCAGATTAGACCCTAAGTCTATTAAAGAACCATTTATTTCAAAAGTAGCTGCGTAAAAAACAGTACTGGTGTTATGGACACACCCAAGACCTACACGGCGTCAGCTGTGCGCACTTGATGCTCGGTAATTCAATTACCGAGTAGTTCACAACCAAATGTCTGCAATACTAAAAGACGCCTTGAAGTTCTAAATATGATGCAGGAAAGGGGCATTCCAACCATTGTCTGGATCACTCCGATACTTCCTTTTATCAATGATACTGAAGAGAATGTACGGCAGATTCTGGAATCATGTGCCAAAGTCGGTGTTAAAGGAATCATTGACTTTGGTATGGGACTTACCCTTCGCGAAGGTGACAGAGAGTACTACTATGAAGCTCTCGATAAGCATTTCCCTGGTATGAAAAAAAGATATATCGAAACCTACGGTAATGCCTACGATCTTCCAAGTCCTAATTCGCGTAAGCTCCAAGGTATACTAAAAGAAATATGCAGGGATAATAATATGATGTACAAACCGGAGGACTGCTTCAGATATATGAATGAGTTTCCGGAGAAGTACAAGCAGCTGAGTCTGTTTGATGTGTAGAGTATTTCATGACATTAGTTGTTATATTTATAATCGTTTTACAAAGTCATGAGATATATGCATGGTGCATTAGGTAATTGATCACACATATTTAGCACAATGCAAAGGGGGGCGTACATGAAAGACTATACACAGCAGCACAAGCTTGCCTGGGAGTATGATGCTTATAATTTCTGGGTCAGGACTTCAGGAACACCAGAGGAAAGAGCCAAAAAAGATGTGGAAAATCCCAAGAAAATGCTCAAATGGCATGCTAAGTATTTTGACAAGTTTGAAGGTGTAAAGGTTGCAAATATCTGCGGGTCCTGTGGCAAAAAAGCTATACCGCTTGCCCTTCTTGGAGCAGAAGTTACAGTATTTGATATCTCTGAAGACAATAAAAGATATGCCATGGAGACAGCAAAGGCAGCAGGCGTATCAATAGATTTTGAAGTATGTGACATCATGGAAATAGACATGGATAGATTTGAAGGATACTTTGACGTAGTCTTCATGGAAGGCGGAATCCTTCATTATTTCCACGATATAGACAAATTCATGGCTGTGATGAATGAACTTCTTAAAGCTGATGGTAAGATAATCTGCAGTGATTTCCATCCTTTTAATAAGATATCAGATGCGCTGAACTTCCAGCAGCCTACAAGAAGCTATTTTGACACATCAGTATTTGATGGGGAGATGGCTCACGCAAGATTCTATGAGGATGAGATTAGGAAGAAGTTCCCCAAATGTCCCTATAGGAAGTACACCATAAGTGAGATCATCAATTCCATCATTGCAAATGGATTTATACTTGAGAGATTTGATGAACAGCCATCATGGGAAAATGAAATGCTGCCTGGAGAGTTTGCAGCGATTGCGATTAAGAAATGAGGGTATAAATGGATAACAATAAAGAATTATATATTGAACTTAAGGATGAAGAGTGGCCACTTACATATACTGATCATGATAGAAACATTGCAAGAGGTATAGTCTTTGATGATGAAGGCAATTTCTATTTTGTAAGAGCAGACAGAGATGATGATTTTGGTAAGGCTATCATAATTGAGACTGCAGGCGGTGGTGTAGAGGCTAGAGAAGACCTTGACATAGCAATCCGCAGAGAGCTAGGCGAAGAGCTTGGAGTAGAAGTCGATGTCATCTGTAAGATAGGAGTTGTAAGCGACTATTACAACCTTATCCACAGGCACAACATCAACAACTACTTCCTCTGTAAAGCCAAGAACTTCGGCGACAAGCATCTGACCAGGGATGAGATTGAGGATTTCCACCTGTCTACTCTTAAGATAGGATATGAAGATGCCCTTGCAGAGTATGAGCTTAGACGACAGACACCGCTTGGAAGGCTTGTTGCAAACAGAGAAGTTCCAATTCTTAAGAGAGCAAAAGAGATAATTGATAGCATAGAGACAAAGTCCGTACATTAAAGTATACATTTTTGAGTCTTAGATTCAAAAATGTATATGTACTAACAACATCGTGTAATACAGCACCAAAAAGGGAAGGCAGGACACTAATGCGAAACGAAAAAGAGATGATGAATCTGATCATGAATACCGCACGCGAAGATGATCGTGTCCGTGCGGTATACATGAACGGATCAAGAACTAATCCAAACGCACCAAAAGATATTTTTCAGGATTATGACATTGTATATGTGGTTAAAGAGACTGCGTCTTTTATCAAGGACAAAGAATGGATAAAGCGTTTTGGCGATATCCTCTTTATGCAGTATCCTGATGAAAGCCCGGATTATCCAAGCGACGTGGACAAATCCTACGCATGGCTCATGGTCTTCACAGATGGTAATCGACTTGATCTTACGGTAAAAGAGATATCTCATGCCAAGGAGAATGTGGTAGAAGATAGCCTTTGTATAATCCTTTTGGATAAAGACGGGATACTGCCACAGATCCCGGAATCATCAGAAGAATCATACCTTGTAAAAAGACCATCGCAGGCCCAGTTTGCGGCAACCTGCAATGAGTTTTGGTGGTGCCTTAATAATATAGCCAAAGGACTGTGGAGAGAGGAAGTAACCTACGCGCAGGATATGCTTAACTTCGTGGTAAGAAAGCAGCTTGAAAAACTGCTTTCATGGAAGATCGGCCTTATGACTGATTTTACTGTCAGCGTTGGAAAGTCAGGAAAGTACATGCACAAGTGGCTTTCCAAAGAAGAATGGGATACATATCTTAAGACGTTCTGCTGCGCAGATGTAGATTCCATGTGGGATTCTGTAGATATAATGTGCAAGCTTTTTGTTGATACAGCAAAGTATGTAGCTGAAAAAGGCGGCTACGTATTTAATCAGGAAGAAGCCGATAACTGCCTTTTATTCCTTAAAAAGGTCAGGACGCTTAGCGCAGATGCTGACAGCGTACTGTGAAATTAAATAATCAGTGAAAAATGCAATCTCATTTTGATCGTGAAATCATAAATAAATGTCATTGACAATTATCAGCTGACTATTTTATACTTAGCGAAGTGAGCGAAAGCTAACTTTCAAAATTAAATAAAACTAATATTACTTCGGGGCTGGGTGCAATTCCCAACCGGCGGTATAGCCCGCGAGCCAATAGGCATGATCCGGTGAGATTCCGGGGCCGACAGTAAAGTCTGGATGAGAGAAGTGAGATTACCGTTATGCTAAGATGATATCTATACTAAATAGATATCTATCCTGCAAATGATAGATGGTGATGTGTCTCTTTCCGAAGGGGCACATTTTTTATTTGGCAGAGGATATGACAAGGTCAGATCCAAAAGCTATTGAAGCATCTAAAATGTGCAGTCTTAGTATTATCTAAAGATGATTCTTCCAATTCATTTTCAAACTTCCCACAATAAAACCCCGAACTAAAAAGGGGGACATTTGAAAAAAGATATTTTAGATCCTTTATACATGAGACGAGCAATAGAGCTTGCTCTTACAGCTAAAGGTCATACTAATCCAAATCCACTTGTTGGCGCTGTTATCGTCAAGGATGGAAAGATTATAGGTGAAGGCTGTCATCAAAAATATGGCGCTCTTCACGCTGAGAGAAATGCAATTAAAAGCCTTAGTGAAAGTGCGCAGGGAGCGACCATATACGTAACACTTGAGCCTTGCTGTCACTATGGAAAGCAGCCTCCATGTACCCTTGCGATATTAGAAGCTGGGATCAGCAGAGTTGTTATAGGATCAAGAGATCCTAATCCGCTGGTATCAGGTAAGGGAACTGCATATCTTCGTGAGCACGGAATTGAAGTTATTGAAGACTATCTTAAAGATGAGTGTGATGAGATCAATCCTGTCTTTTTTCATTATATTTCTAAAAAAGAGCCTTACGTAGCTTTAAAGTACGCCATGACAGCAGATGGAAGGATAGCTACTGACAAGGGAAGCTCTAAGTGGATTACAGGTGAAAGTGCAAGGACTTATGTACATGAACTAAGGTCATACTACACAGGCATTCTTGCTGGTATCGGCACGGTTCTTGCGGATGATCCTCTTCTTACCTGCAGGATTCCGGATAGAAGAAATCCGGTAAGGATTGTAATGGACAGTCATTTAAGCATCCCTCTTGACTGCAATCTTGTTAAAACAGCAGACAAGGGAACTGTGATAGTGGCATGTCTTGATGAGTATACAAATGGTAATAACGAAGAAAAGGTATCAAGCCTTAGAAAGCACGGAGTGCAGGTTATTGGTGTATCTCCGGATTCTAAGGGTCAGCACATATGTGTAAACGACCTTCTTAAAAAGCTTGGAAGCATGCAGATAGATGGAATCCTTGTTGAAGGCGGTAAGCACATCAATGCTTCCTTCTTGTCTGCAGGCAAGGTCAATAAGATTCATACATTTGTGGGTTCCCAGATAGTTGGAGGAAGGGGATCTTTTACCCCTGTTGATGAGATGGGAATCGAGGAGATGAAAGATAGTATCAGGCTTTCAAGGCCAAAGGTTAGAGCTTTTGATACAGATATACTTATTGAATACGACGTTGATAAGCCAAAGAAGATCAAAGTTAAAGTTTAAGAATATTAAAGGTATATATCATGTTTACAGGAATCATAGAAGAAAAGGGAAAGCTATTAAATAAGCACCTTCAAGGCAGCAGCTCTTTTATCAAAATAGGAGCATCCAGGGTTTTAGAAGGTACCAAAATAGGAGACAGCATCGCAGTTAACGGAGTATGTCTTACTGTTACAGCTATGGACGATACCTCTTTTACCGCAGATGTAATGCCGGAGACACTTCGAAGGACCAATCTTGGAGACCTTTATTCCATGGCAGAGGTCAATCTTGAAAGAGCCATGGCAGCAGATGGAAGGTTCGGAGGCCATATAGTAAGCGGCCACATAGACGGAACAGGAACCATCATTTCAATGGAGCACGAAGGCAATGCAGTAGTTGTAACTATTGGGGCTAAGCCTGAAATCCTAGATCTCATCATAGAGAAAGGGTCTATCTGCATAGACGGGATCAGTCTTACTGTCGTATCTGTAACCAGGGAGAGCTTTGGCGTATCAGTAATCCCTCATACAGGGTGCGAGACAACGCTCCTTGATAAGAAAAGAGGAGACAAGGTCAATCTGGAAAATGATGTGATAGCTAAATATGTGCAAAAGCTCTTAGGGGCAACTAAAGAATCCGGAATAACCATGGATTTTCTGGCAGAGCATGGATTTTGACATATGAAGTAAAGTGAAAAAACAATGATCAATTTTGGGAAAAAAGGATCAGGAAGGGAACGATCATGAATAATAATTTTGATAAAGAGTCTGTAGAACAGGCTTTAGAAGATCTTAAAAACGGGAAGATAATCGTGGTTACAGATGACGATGACAGAGAAAACGAAGGAGATCTCATCTGTGCAGCTCAGTTTGCAACACCTGAAAATCTCAACTTCATGGCAAGTGTTGGCAAGGGTCTTATATGCATGCCCATGAGCAGCGAGCTTGCAACTAAGCTTCAGATCCCAATGATGGTCACTAACAACACAGATAATCACGAGACAGCCTTTACAGTATCCATCGACCATGTTGATACAAGCACAGGAATATCAGCATATGACAGATCCCTTACAGCAATGAAGGTAGTATCTGATGATGCCAGCGCTCTTGATTTCAGAAGACCTGGTCATATGTTTCCTCTTGTTGCAAGAAAGGGAGGAGTCCTTGTAAGAAACGGACACACAGAGGCAACAGTTGATTTTATGCGCCTTGCAGGACTTAAAGAGTGCGGTCTTTGCTGCGAGATAATGCAGGACGATGGCCATATGATGAGAACAGAAGATCTTAAAAAGCTTGCTGCTGATAACGGCCTTACTTTTACAACCATCAAGGATCTTCAGGACTATATCAGAATAAATGAAAAGCACGTGGTTAGAGAAGCGTCCGTAAATCTTCCAACAGAATTTGGAATGTTCAAGGCATATGGCTATGTCAGCGACATCACTGGTGAGCATCACATAGCACTTGTTAAGGGTGATATTGGTGATGGAAAAGACGTCCTTTGCAGAGTTCATTCAGAGTGCCTTACAGGAGACGTGTTTGGTTCACTTCGCTGTGACTGTGGTAAACAGCTCTCAGCAGCTCTTTCACAGATAGAAAAAGAAGGCAGAGGAATCCTTCTGTATATGCGTCAGGAAGGAAGAGGAATAGGCCTTATCAACAAGCTTAAAGCCTATGAACTTCAGGAGCAGGGAAGAGATACAGTAGAAGCCAACCTTGAGCTTGGCTTTGCCCCTGACCTTCGCGAGTACTGGGTAGGAGCTCAGATATTAAGAGACCTTGGAGTAAAGACCATAAACCTTCTTACCAACAACCCAAGCAAGGTTTACGGACTTGATGGACTGGGACTCAAGATAGAAAAGAGAGTTCCGATAGAGATCGAAGCTCAGAAGTATGATGAATTCTATATGCTCACCAAGGAAAAGAAAATGGGACATATTTTCCTGAACGAGAGTACCAAGAAGATTCAGCCAAGAAGTGCGGTATAAGAGAAGCTATAAAAGAAGTGAGAACAGTGATAACCAAATTGATATAAAGGATAGCATAACTATTATTCTGAGGTAGTAATAGAGATATGAAATGATTATCAAACAAAAATAAATTAAACAATTAGTATAAAAAAGGGAGATAAAGAACATGAGTACAAAATTACTTGAAGGAAAACTTGTAGCAAAAGAAGGAATGAAGGTAGGTATCGTTGCATCAAGATTTAACGAGATCATCGTTAATAAGCTTGTAGGCGGAGCAGTAGACGGTCTTAGAAGACACGGAGTTGAGGAAGAAAATATTGCTCTTGCCTGGGTACCAGGCGCTTTTGAGATTCCTCTTATCGCTCAGAAGATGGCAGCAAGCGGCAAGTACGATGCTGTTATCGCAGTAGGAGCTGTAATAAGAGGCTCAACATCACACTATGATTATGTATGTAATGAAGTATCTAAGGGAGTTGCACAGACAAGTCTTTCAACAGGAGTACCTGTACTCTTTGGAGTTATCACAACTGAGAATATCGAACAGGCAATCGAAAGAGCCGGTTCTAAAGCAGGTAATAAGGGATATGACTGCGCACTTGCAGCTATAGAAATGGTAAACCTTGTAGATCAGATTTAATTCATAAATCTAGTCCCATAGTCCCGTAAGTTCAGATGAAAGCCTTAAATGACCGCATTTAGGACATTTGCACGTTGTTATATTATTACCAATTATATTTACATCATTATTACCGCAGCTTGAACAGGCTGCGGTATATTTTTTTGAAGTATCAAGGTCTTCAAGAACTGCAACAGATACCATCTTGCCGCATTTATTACATACAGCGGTTTCGTAGGAGAAGGTAAAATGAGGCATATCCTGACCTTCAAAATTCTTTTTTATCTCATCCGCTATATCTTTTGAAAAGTCACTAAGGCAGTATTCCAGACTACAATGAAGCATCCCCATACCAGTCTTAACATTCCAGGATGCGCCGCATTTTTTACATGAGATCTTGATCATATTACCCATAATAATCCTCTATTCTTATTGCAGAAGGCTCAGAACGCCCTGCTTAGACTGGTTGGCCTGAGCCAGCATAGACTGTCCTGCCTGAGCGAGAATGTTCATGTTGGAATATCTCACCATCTCTTCGGCCATATCAGTATCTCTTATCTGAGATTCAGCATCAGATGTGTTTTCAACAACATTATCAAGGTTTTTGATAGTATGTTCAAGTCTGTTCTGGGTTGCACCATAGTAGCTTCGAACGTTACTTACAGCGGCAAGAGCAGCTTTTATGGAGTCTATAGAACTTCTTGCTGCATCTGCTGTCATCATGTTGCTTGTGTTAAGTCCAAGAGCTGTGGAATCCATGTTGAAGAGCTTTATACCAATTCTATTGCTTGCTTCGTTTTCTGAGCCAGCCTGTATGAAAAGAGTATTAGCTTCGGTAACTTCTGTTCCGCCGCTTGAAGCACCAGGTGTAAGAGCACCGCCTGTTCCTGCGCCCTGAGGATAATTTTGATTAACAGGTGCATCTCCTGCAGAACTAACTACGAGAGGAGAAGTTACGCTTGCATTATCTACGATATTAGAACCTGACAAGCCGCCATCGCCTATTATAGAGCCTTGCCCACCGTTTGAAGCTTTAGTGTTATAGGCAAGCTTTCTCATAAATTCAGTAATATCTGAGTCAGCAGTAGCTCCCGAGAACCAGGAAGCAAGTGTTGACTGGTAGGTATTGGCATCACTTACAACACCAAGATCTTTAAGAGTTGTTCCAAGATCCTTGCCATCAATAAGTCCTTGCATGATCTTGTTCATGCCAGTTGCGATGCTTGAAGCATTAACTGCACTTGATCCGCTTGCAAGATAACCAATATAAGCAGACATGAGGTATCCATGTCCATAAGGTCTGTTGGCCATTGTGTAGGACTTAAGATAATTGGCAACAGCTTCGTCTTTGCTGGAATCATTTTCGCTGGTAAGACCTGATACTGCATTATATAGGCCATTATTCCAGTTAGTAGCAACACCACCGCCTGTCAGCTGAGCCACACCTTCAGTAAACCAGGTTGGAAGGAAGCCTTTGGTCATGGCGATAGGCATTGTGTACTGCATTAAGGTATGAGTAAGCTCATGAGCTATGGTGCTCTCAAGAGTATTAGTTCCTTCGGTTCCGCTAACTGAAGAATTGGAAAAGTCATCTTTATCAACTGTCATACCAAGAGTAAGGCCATGGACAGTATATGAAGTTCCATCGTTACTGGTGGAAGAAAGAAGGCTTGCATAAGCAAGAGTATTGCTTGCACCGTCAACATATTTTATATCGAGAGAAATAGGAACTTCGCTGCCGCCGCTCTGGCTTTCGAAGGCTGTCTTGATCGATGGAAAAGCGTTGAATATCTGGTTTACAGCATTAGGTATAAGAGTTTCGCTTATGACCTGGCCAAGAGTATCCCAGTTTTCTCCTGGAGTTGTAACGCCGTCAAGAGTTGATGGATAGGAGATTGTTATATCGCTTGCACTTACGCTTCCGTCAGCACCAAGTGTCATATTGAAATTTATATTTTGTTCAACAGAAAATGAATCTGTTGGAGAATATCCTTCTGATGGGAAAAGATGTATCTCGTTAAAGGTTGTACATGCAGCATTTTTATCAATCTGATCAAGGATCTGCCTGTATTCAGCTTCAACGTACATGCGGTCAGTATCAGTCATGGTATCGTTGGAAGCTTTTACAGCAAGTTCGTTACTACGCTGGAGCATATCGTGAACTTCATGAAGGGATCCTTCTGCGATCTGAATAAGAGATACGCCGTCCTGACAGTTTCTTGAAGCCTGAGACAGACCTCTTATCTGACGACGCATTTTCTCAGAAATGGCAAGACCTGCCGCATCATCTGCTGCTCTGTTTACCTTATATCCTGAAGAGAGCTTTTCAGATGATTTCGCCAGGTTTCCTGTTGTGATATTAAGCGTGCGATTCGAGTTCATCGCACTTATGTTGTGTTGAATGACAAAGCCGCCCATTGTAATACTAAGTAAAGCCTTTCTGTAGACGTCCTTGTCTGGTAATAATAATCTGGTAAATCCTTTTCCTATACTATTTATCGGTTCTTTGACGGCCAATCATTAATTAAAGTCTTTAATGAATTCTAATAACAAAAATGTATCTAAAACAATCAAAAAATACGCTATTTTCCTATAAGAACAGTGTTAGAATAAAAAGGTCATAGATTTAGAAAATTCGCATATTGTGCGCATTTTAAGATTATTAAAAAGAAATTGTTTAGCTTAAATAATTGGAGGGTTTTATGGGAAAAAGTTATTACGTAGATGCAAGTGTAAGTGGCATGGGAGATGGAAGTAAGGAAGCTCCATTTAAGACCATTCAGGCAGCAGCAGATATCGCTATGCCAGGTGATGAAGTAATCGTTATGCCTGGAATATACCGCGAACACGTTATTCCCCAAAATGCAGGACTTGAAGATGCAAGAATTACCTATAGATCTGCTGAACCTCTTAAGGCAGTGATCACAGGTGCAGAAGTAGTGGATAAATGGGATCACTACAAGGACAACGTATGGACTGCCAAGGTTGATAATAAGATCTTTGGCGACTATAACCCATACACAACATTTGTATGCGGAGACTGGTACTTCGCACCAACAGTTCGTCATACAGGAAGCGTATACCTTAATGACAGGATGATGTACGAGACCGTGACACTTGAAGAGTGTCTTGAAGGCGCTGCAGATCCTTGCGCCTGGAAGCAGGAGGAGTCCACATATAAGTGGTTCAGCGTTCAGGAAGATGGCTTTACAGTATTCTATGCTAATTTCCAGGGCAAAGATCCTAACGAAGAAAAAGTTGATATTGCAGTTAGAAGAAACTGCTTTATGCCTGATAAAAACGGCGTTAACTATATTACTTTAAGCGGCTTTGACGTAAATAAAGCTGCAACAACTTGGGCACCGCCTGCTGCATATCAGGACGGAATGGTTGGACCTCACTGGAGTAAGGGCTGGATCATCGAGGACTGCGAGATCAGCAATTCAAGATGCTGCGGAATCTCCCTTGGTAAATACCGTGATGAAGAAAACGATATGTATTTTTATACCAAGCACGTTAAGAGCCCTACTCAGATGGAGCGTGATGCTGTCTGCAGAGGCCAGTACCATGGCTGGCTCAAGGAGAATGTAGGCCATCACATCATCAGAAGATGTAACGTACATCACTGCGAACAGACTGGTATCGTTGGAAGAATGGGCGGTGTATTTTCAACTATTGAAGATTGCCACATTCACGATATCTGTAATTCTCAGCAGCTTGGCGGCGCAGAAACTGCAGGAATCAAACTCCATGCAGCAATCGACGTAACTATCAGAAGAAACTATATCCATAACTGTATCATGGGTGTATGGCTTGACTGGGAAGCTCAGGGCGCAAGAGTAACTCAGAACCTTATGCATGACAATCACCGCCCGGAGGGTAGAACACCTGCACAGGGAGCTATGTTCTCTAACGATGTATTCGTTGAAGTTGGCCATGGACCTACACTTATTGATAACAACGTTCTTTTGTCCAAGGTATCAGTTATCATGCCAAGCGAAGGTATTGCCTGCGTTCATAACCTTATGCTCGGGGCTTTTGGCCTCATCAATTCAGGCGTTGACAGCATTGAAAATGGTCAGAGAGAACCAAGATATACACCATATCATATTCGCCACAGGACAGAGGTTGCGGGCTTCATGACAATCCTTCACGGCGATGACAGGATCTACAACAACATCTTCGTTCAGCATTTCCCTGTTACAGATTCAAGCAAAGAACCTAAGGATAATGACTATGAAGTGGTTGGCACAAAGTGCTTTGACATCTTCCCAACCTATGAAGAGTGGATTTCTAACTTCCAGATGGGCCAGGAACCAGACATGGGATACCTTGCTAAATATCACTTTGGACACCTCCCTGTATGGGTTGATGGTAACGCTTATTTTAACGGAGCAGATGTTTACTCTAAGGAAAAAAATAAGCTTGTAAACGATAAGGATAAAGCCCTTGTAACTCTTAAGAAGGAAGATGGAAAGATAAGTCTTGAAACTAACCTTTATGATCTTCTTGGAGACTTTAAAGACTCACTTATTACAAGTGACGTTCTTGGATTAGCTTTCGAGCCTGAGCAGCGCTTTGAAAATCCTGATGGATCTGAGATCATATTTGATACAGACTATTATGGATCAAAGAGAGATAGCGCAATAATCCCTGGACCATTTGCAACAGGAACAGAAGGAAGATTTGAGTTTACAGGAACTGCGTTTAAGCTGTAAATGTTTTGATCGTGTTCCGCTTTCAAAATAGAATTGGCGCTGCGAGTATCACCAATATCGAACCATTAGTTACTTGCGGCAGATGTTTAATATGGAAATCCGCACCGGCATGCTGAGATGTCTTTTTAATCACTGCGCTCAAATCAGTATACCGGTTGTGGATTTTTGTATGGTTATTATGCATTGAGCTTAAAGTAATGCGTATTAACGGAGCTTTGATCTAAAAACGAATATTTTAGCAATATGTGGGAAGAATAAATATAGCAATATTTGTAAAATGATAATACTATTATAAGGGTCATAAAAGCTCTTTATTACGAATCGTTTTATGGCTTACGATCATTAAAAACAGACTGCGATAAACCTTTTAATGGGGAGGAGATGCGCAGTACAAGGGGGATTTACAATGGAGGCTTTATTTCATATACCGGGGCTAAGGTATAATTTTCCACTTAACATGCTTCTTATAGACATGTTAGAAAGGTTTCCGAAGTATTTCAGAGAAGGTGTAAAGATTTCGTCAGTCTTTGGCGATTTTCCGGCATCACTTTGGAGTAGTGGCAGATACAGTGCTGGAGATCAGTGTGCAAGAGCTTATGTAACAGGCGTTATAGGAGCTATTAATGCTAAGAACGTAGCTGTAAGATATACTTACACCAATCCTACGATCACAGAAGCTGATCTTGATAACGAGTTTTGCAATTTCTGTCTTGATCAGGTTGATACTCCTAAGAAGATGAACGGAGTACTTGTAGTATCACCTATTCTTGAAGATTATATTAGAAAGACTCATCCAAACCTTAAGCTCAACAGCTCTACCTGCAAGTGCATCAGAACTATTGACGGTGTCAATGAAGAGCTGAAAAAAGACTATAACCTCGTAGTTCTTGATTACAATATGAACAACCATTTCGATGAACTAGACAAGATCATCGACAAAGAAAGATGCGAGGTTCTCATCAACGCTTGCTGTATTCCGGATTGCCCAAGAAGAGCAGAGCATTACAGAGTCATAGGCGAAAACAACAGAATTACTCTTGAGAACAGAAAGCTTCCCAAAGATAAGCAAAAGCCTCTCATTCCATGGGAGTGCTCTTATGGTGATAACTCAATGCCGTCAATAACAAGAAAGTACAAGACACACATTACTCCTGATGCTATCTGGGAAAAATATATCCCAATGGGCTTTAAGAATTTCAAGATTGAGGGAAGAACAGCTAATCTCTTTTCTCTTGTAAAGACTTATGCATACTACTTTGCAAAGCCTGAGTACAGGGACGATGTAGAGCTTTTACTTCTTACAAACCTTGCATCTAACAAGATCATCACTCTTTCAAGACCCAAGGCTGTAAGGGACGAGTAAATATTAAAACATGTAAAATTTGAAAGGTATGGCGCAAAATGTGTCATACTTTTTTATGTAAATAAAAAAGAGGTTGCCACATATTGCGACAACCTCTATCTAAAGACATTATCTTACTATTGTATAAATCTTAAATACTCCCGGCATTGCTGAGAGCTTAAATACAGCTTCATCTCCTTCTGTATAAAGTGGCTCGACTCTGCTATCAGCCATAGGGAAGTGCTTAGGGAATTCTTCCAGAGCTTTAGCTCCCTTTACATGAACAAGGATATCTTCACGCTGTACATTGTCCATTACATATGGATATACGATGAAGGAATCGTTGTCGTAAGCAAAGAGGCTGATTCTTGAAGGTCCCTCGAACCATATGCCATTAACAGGAAGTGCCTGCCTTATGCGGCTAAGGACAGGAGATGGCATTCTGTAATAATCTGGGAATGCGTCTGGTGCAGCAATTGTCCAGATATGTCCATCGCAGTAATCATCACGAAGGAGTATTCCGAAGCTTTCTTCATCATGGGAAGCTTTAACTACAGCCCAGGTTGAGTTGTTCCTAAACTCTGCTACAGGTATTGTTATTGCCTTATCGCTATAAGGGAATGAGTAAGTTGGATGACCCTTTGTAGCGGCGCTTTCAACTCTGTATCTGTTTGCGCTTATCTTTCTACCGCGAAGTCTTATTGATGTAAGGTCGTAGCCTTTTTCACCTACTGCTTCCCAGAATCCTGTTGTTACAAGGACGTTGCCGCCTTTTTCGCTAAGGTACTTTTCAAGCTTTTCGATAATATCAGGATCATAAGCTGATGATCTTGTAAGCATGATCTGATCTTCATTTTCCGGAAAATATGGACTGCAAACTATAGGAAGACCAACCATTCCAAGGAAGTCCTGTATGTTATCTTCACCCTGGCAGTTGTCAGGCAGATAACATGTGATTCCAACTGGCTTTCCTGCCTTATCCATAACTTCGTCAAGCTTATCAAGCTGGAAGCCAAGAGACGGTGTGAACATGTTGTCATATATTGACTGGAAGCAGAAGAGCATCAGCTCTTTAGGCTGAGAAAATGCTGTAAGGTAAGCCTGCTCGAGGTAGTGTTCTGTTATATGCATGTCGAAGGTATCAAACCAGCCGCCTCCGTTATGACCAGGCCACATGTTCTCAAAATAGGTCATGAGGCTGTAGCTAAGATATCTTGGCAGGTGCTGATCTGTTGATACAGGATCTCTTGTCTCTGTGCCTGTATAGATGTTGTCAAAAAGCTTTCTCTGCTCAGCTGGATTGTAGCCTGTTTCCTGATAGCTCTCTGCCCAGTTAGGGTATTTGATAGTGATCTTAATATCAGGATTAGCCTGTCTTGCAGGAGCGATCATGTCTTCCTCGCTGATGCGTTTTAGAAGATCAAGGCGGTATTCCTGCCAGCCGCTCTTTATGTCGTGAGCTTTATTAAAGGCATTTTTTTCCTTAACACAAGTCGGGCACATGCAGTTTGTGAAAAAGAAATCGTCGATTATAAATTCATCAAAATGAGCTCCGATAAAGCTAGTTACTTCGCGAAGCTTAGCTCTCATCTTTGGATCATTGTAGCAGAAGGTATCAAAAAGTCTTGCCTTAGGCTTATCACCTTTAGGAGTTGGAATAACAGTAGTGATGCCGCCGGCGACTTTGATGCCATGCTTATTGAAGACCTTTTTGCACATCTCAACCTGATCGTGAGATGCAAGAAGACCGCGCCAAGGCTCAAGATATACCTTATCAAGCCTCATGTGCTTTGATATGAAAGAAAGCTGTTTTTCAAGCTCTTCCTCTGTTATGCTAGCGGTGGCTTGTGCTACGAAGTATGTAGTAAGAGTAAAATTGCGATAGTTCCCCATAAAAACCTCCATATTGAGTATTATCTGTGATTACTAATTTAAGAAAGTTTCTATAACCTTAAGACTAATTATCCCATGTATATTATGCGTATACAACTTATTATCTGCGCTACAGTTATCAAAAATTATTATTTTGAAAATAGAAGATGGAAGCGTGAAAAGCAGACTCCGAGCCAAGGATTCGGGTAAAAAGATTGTGCTTGATTTAAAATAACAAACGTGATATCATGACTCACTGTGCGTAAAAAAGAATTGGCAGGACTTGATTACTGCTGTAATCTGAAATCCTGTATGTAAGGAGTAATTCATGAGAGTATATTACAAGAAACTTGATGCAAATACCGTTAGAGCTATCGAGAACGGACAGCTTGACAGAAACCAGCTTCAGAAGGTAAGCGAAGAGGTATCCAAATATGTATCTGATAAGAAAAAGGGAACTATTATAGCACTTGTCATGGTCATCATCATGAGCGTATTCATGACAGCTTCAACACTTATGAACAGCAATTTAGAAGATCCGACTCTTTTACTTTCAATGCTTGTTCCTATGTTCCTGGTACTTATTCTTATCGTTGCATTTACAGGATGGTTTTTCTATGGACGTGTGAAGAGCCAGTTCAACAAAGCCCTTCAGAAGGGATACCCCGGATCATACGCTGAGTTCATGATCTAAATATATAGAAAGCTTTACATTAAAAATGGTGCCGGAGGGCACCATTTTTTTAGCATCAACTATTTACAAGGCTTTGATTTTTACTTATTCAAAGCTTCTCATACTTTTTCATCTCTTTTATGAACTGCTTGGCAATAGGAGACAGCTTGGTATCAGAACGCTTGATATAACCGATATGCATTACCTCTTCGCTCTGAAGCGGAATAGATGTATATCCATCGCCGTTAAGCTCCTTACATATAACTCCGCTGCACAGTGTAAATCCGTTAAGCAGCGTCATCATATTAAGAGCAGTCGCTCTGTCGTTTACATGAATTATCTTTTTATAAGGATAGGTACTAAGGACCTCTTCTGCATAGTAGAAGGAGTTCTTTTCTCCCTGGTGAAAAGAGAGGCATGGATACTCTTCAAGGTCTACGATCGATACACTCTTTTCCTTAGCAAGAGGATGATCTGAACTAAGATATGCGTAAGTATTGCAGGCGAAAAGCTCAGTAAACACCAGATTGTTCTCTTTAAGGTCATCGCTTAACACCTTTTCATTAAAGGCATTGAGGTATAGGATTCCAAGTTCGCTTCTCATGTTTTTGACATCCTGAATGATCTCGCTGGTCCTGGTCTCGTATATGGCATAATCATACTCATCCATACCGGACTTTAAAATTGTTTTGGAAAAAGCTTCTACAGCGAATGTATAGTGCTGTGTAGAAACGTAGAATTTCTTTTCATTATCAGGCTTCCCCTGATAGTGGTCTTCCATAAGCTTGTACTGCTCTAAGATCTGGCGGGCATACCCGACAAACTCACTACCTTCTGTAGTAAGAGTAATACCTCGGTTACTTCTTGAGAAAATGCTGATATTAAGCTCCTTCTCAATCTCCCTCACAGCTCCTGAAAGACTTGGCTGTGATATAAAAAGAGCTTTAGATGCTTCATTAATAGAACCACGCTCTGCAATCTCAATAACATATTTCATCTGCTGAAGTGTCATAGAATACCTCGATTCGCTATAGATAAGCTGTGTCAAACGTAATCTCCATAATAATAGCATTGTTTTGCAAGTAATTGAACAATGTTTTTCCTATATAGGCAACAATCCTAATTCTGGATCAAATCACTATAACCAAAAACTGATTCCTCAAATAAAAGCATTTTCACTGAGATATATGGTCATTATTTGCCAGAGCGCAGCGACCATCTGTCCTGCCTCTTGGTTATAGTCTGTGGCTATAACCAGCTCATGTTTTTTTGCATTATACAAGTCAGAAAACTTGATGTAATGTGTCCTTATTGCTTGTAGCGTTCACCAAACAAAAACGTATATATTTTTGAATCTCTGATTCAAAAATGTATGAGCAATAAGGGTCATTTAAGAATATCAATGAACCGGGAGGAGAATAATATGAAAAAAAATATAAGAAAAAGCCTGGCACTTGTTCTTACAACAGCAATTGCCGGAGCATCAATCGCAGGATGCGGAACAAGACCTGAATCTGCAGGACAGGATTCATCAGCGCAGAATTCAGCAGATAGTTCAGCTGCGCAGACATCACAGACAGGCGCTACAGAAAGTTCAGATTATAAGGTCCTTAGATTTGGACAGGCACTGTCAGGAGATGGTCTTGACATGCAGAAATCAACAAGTTCAACTTCCGCATCTATTGCTGATGAAGTAACAGAAAGCCTTTTGAGATTCAATGATGATAATGAAGAGGAAGTTGTTCTTCTTACAGATTTCCCTGAGATCTCAGAGGATGGTACAGTATACAGCTTTGAGCTTAAGGAAGGCGTTTACTTCACAGATGGAACAGAACTTACAAGTGAAGATGTTCAGTTTACATTTGAGAGAATGTTCAAACCTGAGACAGAAGCTAAGAGCTATAGCTATTTCTCTATGATCAAGGGTGCTGACAAGGTTTTGAGCGGTGAAGCAGATACTCTTGAAGGCTTTGAAGTTGTGGATGATTATCATTTCACAATCACACTTGATTATGCATATGCTCCTTTTATTGAGAACATCGGAACAAGTTATGCAGATATTTTCCCAAAGGAAGCAACACAGGCAGCCGGAGATAACTGGGGTGTTGGAACCAACCTTATCGGAACTGGTCCATATGTGATCCAGTCCAATGATGATGTATCACAGGTAGTACTTGTTAAGAATGAAAACTACCACGGCGGAGAAGTTAATCTCGATGAAATAGATATTATCTATTATGATGATGTAACGACAAAACTCCTTGCTTATGAAAACGGAGAGATCGATCTTGCTGATCTTCCTGCAGATCTCCTTGGTCAGTATCAGGAATCATATGCAGATCAGATTCATGCTTATCATCCTCTTGGAACCAATTTCATTTCTTTAAACCTCCAGGATGAAGTTCTTTCTGATGTTAATGTCAGAAAAGCTATCTCTCTTGCGATCAACAGAGAAGAACTTGTAGAGACAATCTTAAACGGTGCCGGTATCCCTGCTACTTCATACCTTAACAATCAGATTCCTGGACACAGTGATTCCAATGGAGTATATGAATACGATCCTGAAGCAGCTAAAGCACTCCTTGCCGAGAGCGGCTACGAAGATGGACTTGTAATAGATGCAGAAATAAGAGCTGCAGACCAGACTCTCTACGGCGCTATTCAGGGATATCTTGCAGAGGTTGGAATCACACTTAATCTTAACGTAGTTGATAATGCAACATGGTCATCAGACAGAGCGGCAGGATCTATCGATCTTACAGGTATTACATGGAATGCACTTTATGCAGATGCTGATTTCCAGGTATATACATACTTCTATTCAGATAACTCTGATGGAAAGAGCGTATTCTATCACAATGATGAGTTTGACAAGCTACTTGATGATGCAAGATCCGAGACAGATGAGGCCAAGAGAGCAGAGCTTTATGAGCAGGCTGATACAATTCTTTCACTTGAGGATTATGCAGCTATCCCTCTTTTCTATCCTCAGTCACAGTTCATCGCCAAAGATTATGTTAAGGGCTTTACAGTAGGAAACCTTATCTACCACTTCTGGTATGTAGATATTGAGAAGTAAAACAGGAATTCTGAATAATAAATGATATGAGAAAATATTTACTAAAACGAATAGGACTGGCAATCGGCATAGTTTTTGCCATTTCATTGATCACATTTATCATTCTGAATATCATTCCGGGAGACCCTGCCGCTCTAATGCTGGGCGACATGGCTTCTCCTGAGACAATTGCTAAGCTCAGGGAGCAGATGGGACTTGACCGTCCGCTCCCTGAGCAATATATTGCCTGGATATTCAGACTTATCACAGGAGATCTTGGTAATAGTTATTTTCAGAAAAAACCGGTTTTGGAGCTGATAGGGTATGCGCTCTATTACACTTCACGACTGGCTATCTGCGCTTATGCCATTGCACTGATAATAGGAATAACTTCAGGTGTAATAGCTGCAGTATTCCAGGGAAAAGCAGTGGATAGAATCTTGATGACTATAGCTATTATGGGTATCTCTGCCCCTGCATTCTGGGTGGCTATTTTGCTGCAGATATATATTGCTCTGAATTTTGATATATTCCCTGTTTCAGGAGCAAATGAACCCATTGGATTTGTTCTTCCTTCCATAGCTCTTGGAAGCCGTTATGCTGCTTCTATTGCAAGAATCACAAGAACCAGCATGATCGAGACAATGAATCAGGACTTTATTAAAACGGCAAGAGCCAAAGGGCTTAAGAACTACAGGATCATTCTAGTGCATGCCCTTAGAAATGCGCTTCTTCCAATAGTAACAGTTATAGGAAGTGACATAGGAAGTCTTCTTGCCGGCGCGATGCTTACAGAATCTGTATTTAATATTCCCGGAATAGGCAAGCTTTTAATAGATGCTATCAACAAAAGAGATCTGCCTATCGTTCAGGGAACTGTGATGTATATCGCAACTGTCTGCGTTCTTATATATCTGATCGTTGATATCCTGTACGCAGTTATAGATCCAAGGATAAAGTTAGGAGAAGGAAGTAGTGAATAAGAACGAAGGATATTATGTTCAAAGTTTAAAAATACTAAAAAGAAATAAGCTGGCACTTGTGTGCATTTTCATAATTTTCTTTTTGATCATTATAAGCATATTTGCGCCGGTTTTCACATCCTATGATCCTGACAAGCAGAACCTGTCAGAAAGACTTTTGAGCCCTGGTTCAGAGCATATTTTTGGAACGGATGAATTTGGGCGTGACATTTTTACAAGATGCGTTTATGGATGCAGGATATCCCTTAGCGTAGGTATTATTTCACAGATGATCGCAACTATCATAGGATATGCGCTGGGAGTAAGTGCGGGATATTTTGGCAAAAAAACTGATGGTATCATTTCATTTTTTATTCAGGTTTTTTCAAGCGTGCCATTCCTTTTGTTTGCAATGGCGCTCATGTTTGTACTTGGACATGGAATCATTAATCTTTATATATCTCTTGGTGTTTTGTCCTGGGCAGGTACAGCAAAGCTTATAAGAGCTAAAGTACTTCAGCTCAAGAACCAGGAGTATATTTTTTCAAGCAGACTGGACGGAGCATCAGACCTGCATATCATACTGAAACATCTTTTGCCTAACTGTATACCAACTCTAATAATTACTATTACTTTAGGTATACCATCTGCTATCCTGTCTGAGGCGTCATTAAGTTTCCTGGGACTTGGAGTGCAGAGCCCAACTGCAAGCTGGGGATCAATGATAGCAAGCTCACAGACATATATAAGGACTAATACATACTATAGTCTGTTTCCGGGTATATGCATAATAATCACAGTAATGGCATTTCATATTATTGGAGATGGATTGAGGGATGCACTTGATCCTAAGATGAGGTTGTAATTTACATGGATGAAGTAATATTGAAAGTCAGGGATCTTACGGTTGTTCTTGACTCATTGGATAAAACATTCAGGATACTTGATAAGATTTCTTTTGATCTGAAAAAAGGTGAGACCCTTGGAGTCGTAGGAGAATCAGGATGCGGAAAGAGCATGCTTGCAAGTGCGATCATGGGGCTTACATCAAAGCCTTTAAGAATTGATGGTGGTAGCGTTGTATTCAAAGGCGAAGAGCTTATCGGTCTTCCGGAAAAAAAGCTTAGATATTATCGCGGCAAAAAGATAGCAATGATCTTTCAGGATCCTATGACAAGTCTGAATCCTATTATAAAGTGCGGAAGCCAGATAGTGGAAACGATCCTTGCTCACGAAAAAGTATCTAAAAAGGAAGCAAAGGAAAGAAGCTTAAGGCTGATCAGAGAGGTAGGACTTGATAATGCTAATGAAATATATAATAAGATACCGGCTCAGCTTTCAGGAGGCCAGAGACAGAGGATAGTAATAGCCATGGCGCTTAGCTGCTCACCTGATCTTATTATC
Source organism: uncultured Butyrivibrio sp. (assembly GCA_947168935.1). GTDB lineage: Bacteria > Bacillota > Clostridia > Lachnospirales > Lachnospiraceae > Butyrivibrio. The sequence goes on from CAMVNV010000006.1 coordinate 21,433, forward strand.
TGCGATGAGCCTACTACAGCACTTGATGTTGTTATTCAGAAACAGATCCTGAATCTTATCAAAAGACTTGTACAGGAAACCAGGGCGTCATGTATCTTTATAAGCCATGATATGGGCGTAATAGCAGATATGTCTGATAAGGTGATGGTAATGTATGCAGGACAGGTAGTTGAGCATGCAGATCAAAAAGCTGTATTTGAAAATCCTGCACATCCTTATTCAAAGGCACTTCAAGCTTCACTTCCTCAAAAAGCAAAGGGAAAAGAACGCTTACATGAGATTCCTGGAAGTGTTCCTCTTCCTGATAATATGCCTAAAGGCTGCCTTTTTGCAGACAGATGCCCTTTGGCAGATTCAAGGTGCAAAGAGCAAAGACCGGATCTTACAAATAATAACGGGCATTTTTGCAGGTGCTTTAAGGAACAAGAGCAAATAGGGTAAATATGAAAAAAGAAATACTAAAAGTTGAAAATATAAGTAAATGCTATAAGACAAAGAAACATCTTTTTTCCAAACAGGATGAACATGTGGCGGTCAAAGGTGTTTCTTTTACCTTGCATGATGGAGAGGTCCTGGGAATAGTCGGAGAATCCGGCTGTGGCAAATCCACGCTTGTAAAAAGCATCATAAGGATGATAGAGCCTGATGGCGGAAGAATTGAATTATTTGGAAAAGATTTTATGAGCCTTAAAGCAAGTGACCTTAAAAGGGCAAGGCGGAATATCAGGATGATATTTCAGGATCCTTATTCATCTCTCAATCCCAGAATGACTGTGTTTGATATTATCGCAGAACCTCTTTTGATAGAGAGAAAATATAACAAAGAAGAAATAACACAAAAGGTCAGGGAGACTATGAAACGTGTAGGTCTAGACCTTGGATTTTCAAACAGATATCCGCATGAGTTTTCGGGAGGTCAGAGGCAGAGAATAGTTATAGCAAGAGCTATCATCACGGATCCGAAGATAGTGATATGTGATGAGCCTGTATCAGCGCTGGATGTTTCGATTCAGGCCAAAGTCCTCAATCTTTTGAACGATCTTAAAGAGCTGCTGGGAATAAGTTATATATTTATATCTCATGACCTGGAGGTTGTAAGACATATAGCGGACAGAGTCATTGTAATGAAAGATGGGGAGTTTGTGGAAGAGGGAAGTTGTGATGAGGTGTTTGAATCTCCAGCAAACAGCTATACTAAGGAGCTTCTTGCTAGTATTCCGCACATAGAAGTTCATCCATGAACTTCTGAACATGTGCTGGATACGTCCTGTATCCCCGCACATAGAAAGGAAGGGTGTATGAGTAAGGTGACAATTGACAGACAGCAGGTTGAAAAAGACTTTAGAGAAATGATCGTGGCTTTAAGCGATGCCAAGGGTCCGTCGGGTTTTGAAACAGAAGTTGTTGAACTTATCAAAGGGTATCTAAATGGTATAGATGCGCAGATAGAGGAGGATTTTATCCATAATCTTACTGTTCACATGAAAGGCACCAAAAACTCCAAAAAGCTTTTGGTTAGTGCCCATACTGATGAAATTGGACTGATCATAAGAAAGATAGATGACAGGGGCTTTTTGTGGTTTGAAACTCTGGGAGGAATCGCTCCGCAGCAGTTTTTTGGTAAACATGTAGTTATTTTAACAGATAAGGGACATGTTGATGGTATCGTTCAGTCAATACATCCCGGAAGGCCTGATAGGTGTACTACAATGCCGGCAGGAGCAGGCGAGTTCTATATAGAAATCGGTGCAGAGTCCAAAGAAGAGGCATATAGACTTGGAGTAGAGGAAGGCAATGCGGTATCAATAGATTATCCAGTTATAAGCCTTGGTGAGCACAGGATTGGAGGAAAAGCACTGGATGACAGAGCACTTGTTTTCCTTCTTATAGAACTTATCAGATATCTTGATAAAACTGATGTTACAGAATATCCAGATTTCTACGGACTCTTTTCATCACAGGAAGAGGTTGGAGCAAGAGGCGCGATAATCGCTGCTAACAGGATACTGCCTGATGAAGCCATTGCTCTTGATATGAGCCTTGCGTGTGACATTCCAAAAGTTAGTGATAGCACATATATTAATGAGCTTGGAAAAGGTGCTTCGATCAAGATAATGGATAAACTAAGCACTGGTATAGTAGGCGTTATCAGTGATGCAGATATTGTCAGAAAGATGAAGAATATCTGCAGAGACAGAGGACTTGATTATCAGATAGAAGCTTATGCTGCAGGTGCTACTGATGCAAGTCTTATCCAGACACAGGCAGGAGGCGTAAGGTGCGGTGGCATTCAGATCCCTATGCGATATGTTCATAGCTATGAAGTCTGCGATGTAAGAGATGTGGTGGATTGCTTTGAACTTCTTTATAACTATGTTGTTTCATAACTAATAACAACCCATGCTCTGTACTAAATCATACTCAGTTATAGCTTTTGACTATAACAGGTTCTTGGATTTATGAATTATACAAGCTTTGAAAGATAGTGTATTGTTATTTCAACAGCAAGAACAACCCATTCGAATAGGACAAAAGCTTAGAAATCAAAAAGAATACATCAAAGTTTGAAATTAAAAAAGAAAAACGGTTAACGGAGGATAAAGAGTATGAGCGAGCATCAGTATAAATTTGAAACATTACAGTTACATGTAGGTCAGGAACAGGCGGATCCTACTACAGATTCAAGAGCAGTACCGATCTATCAGACAACATCATATGTATTCCATAGTGCACAGCATGCTGCAGACAGATTCAACTTAAGAGATGCAGGTAACATCTATGGAAGACTTACAAACTCAACACAGGGCGTACTCGAAGAAAGAGTAGCAGCACTTGAAGGCGGAGTTGCAGCACTTGGAGTTGCAGCTGGAGCAGCTGCAGTAACATATGCAATACTTGCACTTGCTAAAGCAGGTGACAACGTAGTAGCACAGAAGACAATCTACGGCGGAAGTTATAACCTTCTTGACCAAACACTTCCAGGATATGGAATCACAACAACATTTGTAGATGTTCATAACCTTGATGAAGTTGAAAAAGCAATTAACGATAAGACTAAAGCAGTCTTCATTGAAACTCTTGGAAATCCTCATTCGGATATTCCGGATATCGATGCACTTGCAGAGCTTGCTCATAAGCATGGCATACCGCTCGTGATCGATAATACATTTGGCACACCTTTCCTTATCAGACCTATTGAACATGGCGCTGATGTGGTTGTGCACTCAGCGACCAAGTTCATAGGCGGACACGGAACAACACTTGGTGGAATCATCGTAGACAGTGGTAAGTTCGACTGGAAGGCATCAGGTAAGTTCCCTCAGTTCACAGAGCCTAACGCAAGCTATCACGGAGTATCCTTCGTTGATGCAGCAGGTCCTGCAGCATATGTAACTTATATCAGAGCTATCCTTCTTCGTGATACTGGAGCTACCCTCGCACCTCTTAGCGCATGGATCCTCCTTCAGGGACTTGAAACACTTTCACTTCGTCTTGAAAGACATGCTGAAAACACTAAGAAAGTAGTAGAGTTCCTTGCAAATCACCCTCTTGTAGAGAAGGTTAATCATCCATCTCTTCCAGAGCATCCTGATCACGAGCTCTATAACAAGTACTTCCCTAATGGTGGAGCATCAATCTTCACATTTAACATCAAGGGCGGTCAGAAGGAAGCATATGCATTCATCGATGGACTTAAGATCTTCTCACTTCTTGCAAACGTTGCAGATGTAAAGAGCCTTGTAATCCATCCTTATGACACAACACATGCTGAAATGACTCCTGAGCAGCTTGAGGCAGCTGGAATCTACCAGAACACAATCCGTCTCTCAATCGGAACAGAGCACATTGATGATATCCTTTGGGATCTCGAGCAGGGCTTCAAGGCTGTAGAGCAGGTTAGTCCTGAGCTTGTAGAGAAGGCAGTTTAATGCATTCTTGATTTAAGAAAAAAGTACAGTGTAACAACAAATTAATTGCCATTATTTTATTAGCCAAAAAAGTATAATTGCCAATACTTTTTTATACCTCTTAAAATCTTTTACCAATAAAATCTCCTATACCTAAAAATACCTGAGGGCCGCTTGTCCGGTGACATTAGTCATACGGAGGGCGGCTTTCTTGATGCAAAAAAGTTGACAGTTACTGGTATATGACGTATATTGCCTAGTGGAATGGTAGGATTATAAAAACAAGCAGGTATTTACTATGATATATTTAGATCATGCGGCTACGACACGCCCGGAATCAGCTGTTATAGAAGCAATGATTCCTTTTTTGTCAGAAAATTATATGAATCCTTCGGCGTTCTACCAGCCTGCGGTCAGGACTAGGATGCAGGTGGAGAGTGCCAGGAGGAATATTGCAGGGTTTATAAATGCGCCATACGACAGCATTATCTTTACAAGTGGCGGTACTGAGTCTGATAACTGGGCTATTCGCATGGGAGCTAAGATATGTGAAGATAAAGGAAGGCACATCATTACCACAAAGATCGAGCATCCTGCTGTGCTTAACACTGTTCGCTACATGGAAGAGCAGGGATATGAGGTTACATATCTTGATGTTGATGCTACGGGACGTATTGATCTTGAGAGTCTGAAGAGTGCTATCAGACAAGATACTGTTCTTATATCCATAATGCATGCAAATAATGAGATTGGTACGATTCAGCCTATCAAGGAGATCGGAAAGATTGCTCATGAGCAGGGCATTTTATTCCATACAGATGCAGTGCAGACTTTTGGACATCTTAAGATTGATGTGGATGAGTTTGGTATCGATCTTCTCAGCGCCAGTGCTCATAAGCTTTACGGGCCTAAGGGTATCGGGCTTTTGTATATCAGAGATAGGAAAAAGTTTGCAAAGCTACTTTTTGGCGGAAGTCAGGAACTGGGTCTTCGCCCGGGAACTGAGAATGTTGCTGATATCATGGGTTTTGCCAAGGCTGTAGAGATTGCTGATAAGATTATGGATAGCGACATCGAAGCGCAGAATGCTCTTAGGGATGAACTTAAAAGTTCTATATTAAAAGAGATTCCAGGAGCTGTTATAAATGAAAATGAAGATAACCATCTTCCGGGAACATTAAATGTAACTTTTGAAGGCGTAAGCGCCGAAACAATTCTTATAAGGCTTGATATGAACGGAATATGCGCATCAGCAGGGAGCGCCTGCAGTGCAGGAGCCTTAGAACCGTCTCATGTCCTGACCGCTATTGGTAAGAGTACGGATGAGGCTTCTAGGACAATTCGTTTTAGTATTGGCAGAGAGAATACTAAAGATGATATAGTAAAGACTGTAAAAGTTTTAAAGACTCTATTTGCATAAAGTTATGATAAAAATATGTAAGTAGGATCCTGGGATAAAAAGAATTTACTCTTATATAAGGAATACATATGAAAAAGAAAGTAGTAGTAGGAATGTCAGGCGGCGTTGATTCTTCAGTTTGCGCCTGGCTTTTAAAAGAACAGGGATATGAAGTCATCGGAGCTACCATGCAGATATGGCAGTCTGATGAATGTAAGATAGAAAAAGAGGGAAGCTGCTGTGGTATCTCTGCTGTAGAAGATGCAAGAAGAGTAGCAGAGTGCCTTGATATCCCTTACTATGTCATGAATTTCAGACAGGAGTTCAGGCGCGACGTTATAGACCGCTTTACAGGCTCTTATTTAAAAGGTCTTACTCCAAATCCGTGCATAGCATGTAATAGATACGTTAAATGGGGAGCATTCCTTGGACGCTGCAGTGAGATAGGAGCAGACTATCTTGCAACAGGTCACTATGCAAGAGTCGAGCAGCTCCCCAATGGAAGATACTCTGTCAAAAGATCTGTAACAGCCGAGAAGGACCAGACCTACGTTTTATATAACCTGACTCAGGAAGAACTTGCTCACACCCTTATGCCTGTAGGCGAATATACTAAGCCTCAGATAAGAGAGTTCGCAGAAAAGCTTGGACTTCCCGTTGCACACAAGAAAGACAGTCAGGATATCTGCTTCGTAGAAGACGGCGATTATGCACGTTTCATCAAAGAAGAAACGGGAAGCCTTGGTAAGAGCGGCGTATTTAAGACAACAGATGGAGAAGTAGTAGGCAAGCATACAGGAACTGTTCAGTACACAATAGGCCAGCGCAAAGGCCTCGGCGTAGCCCTCGGTCATCCCGTGTATGTAACAGGAATCGACGTTGAGACAGGCGATGTAATCCTTGGCTCAAACGATGACCTCTTTAGTGATGTTGTATATGCAACTGATATTAACCACATGGGCGAAGAACACTTCGATGAGAATAAGACTTACACAGCAAAGGTCAGATATTCTCAGACATCGGTACCATGCCATGTGAAATACGTAGATGACAACACCATCAAAATTGAATTTGAAAGCAAAGTCCGCGCAGCAACACCTGGACAGGCAGCAGTTATTTACGATGGCGAGTTCATCGCGGGTGGTGGAATGATAATAAGAAAGTAATATAGAGTTTCAGTAATGTTTAGGTCCGCCATAGAAAGGCGTCGGTGACACAGTCCCGATACCTTTCTATGGTGGGCCTTTTTTCATGAATTTGATAAAAATTAATATAAATTGTATATTTATACTTCCCATAATGTTAATTTTGTGATATAGTTCTTTTGCATAAAAATAAATCAAATAGGAATAAATATACATGAAGAAAAAATTATTTTCCGCATTTGCGATCATTATGATGCTGGCAACAGCAGGCTGCAGTTCAGATAATAACAGCAAGAAGGTCGAATCAATCGATGACCTCCCGGGAGCAACCATAGGAGTTCAGCTTGGTACAACAGGCGATATCTATGCAAGTGATTATGAAGCTCCGGAGTATGGTTCAACTGTAGAGAGATTTAATAAAATTACAGATGCTGTTCAGGCTCTTAAGCAGGGCAAGGTTGACTGCGTAATTGCAGATGAGCAGCCAGCCATTGCTTCAATTGAAACAGAGAGTGGTCTTGCTATTCTTGATGAGCCGTTTGCTCTGGAAGATTATGCAATAGTTATTGCTAAGGACAATGATGCTCTTCTTAGCGATATTAATGTTGCACTTGCCGAGCTTCAGGAAGATGGCACAGTTGATAACATTATTGCAAACTACATCGGAGATGAGACCAAGGGTCAGTACCCATATGTAACTCCTGATGGAACTACTTATGAGAACGGTACTTTAGTAGTAGCTACTAACGCAGCCTTCAAGCCATATGAGTTCTACGATGGAAGCGAGATCGTAGGTATTGATATCGATATCATCCGAGCTATCGGTGATAAGCTCCACATGGAGATTGAGATAGAAGATATGGAGTTTGACTCTATCATCAATGCAGTAAGCTCACACAAGGCAGACGTCGGTATTGCCGGAATGACAATGACTGAGGAACGTGCTAAGTCTATCAACTTCTCCTCATCTTATGTTACTTCCAAGCAGGTCATGATCGTAAAAGGAAATAATGCATCTGCTTCAAACTTAAGCTTTGTTGAGAAGTTAAAACAGAACTTTGTAGATAATGACAGATGGATATACATCCTGACTGGTCTTAAGAATACTTTGATCATCGCCCTTCTTGCTGTAATACTTGGTGTGATCATCGGATTCCTTGTTGCAGTAGTAAGAGTATCCCATGATAAAACAGGTATCCTTCCGGTGCTCAATGCTCTTTGCAAAGTGTACCTTACTATAATCCGCGGAACGCCTGCAATGATCCAGCTCCTCATCATCTACTACGTAGTATTCCAGTCTGTAAATGTATCTAAGATACTTGTTGCAGTTATCGCATTTGCAATTAACTCCGGAGCTTACGTTGCTGAGATCATGAGAGGCGGAATCATGTCAGTAGACGGCGGACAGACAGAGGCAGGACGTAGCCTTGGACTTAGCTATAAACAGACTATGATCTACATCATCCTTCCGCAGGCAGTCAAGAACGTACTTCCTGCACTTGCTAACGAGTTCATCACCCTCATCAAAGAGACATCAATCTGTGGTTACATCGGACTTATGGATCTTACAAGAGGCGGAGATATCATCAGAAGCCAGACATATGAAGCTTTCCTTCCTCTTATAGCAGTTGCTCTCATTTATCTCATCATCGTTGAGATACTGACAGTACTTGTAGGTAAGTGGGAAAAGAGTCTTCGCAAATCAGAAAGATGAGGTAAATAAATTTGAGCGGAAATGTAAATGATCAGATCTTAATAGAAGTTAAAAACCTTTCAAAGTCCTTTGATGACAACAGCGTCTTAGAAAACGTAAATCTTCAGATCAAAAAGGGCGAAGTTGTAGCAATCATCGGACCTTCAGGCTGCGGTAAGTCAACTTTTATCAGAACACTTAACCAGCTGGAAAAGGTATCAGGAGGTAATATCTATCTTGATGGAGAGGATATTACAGCTAAAGATGCTAACATTAACGATATCAGAAGAAGAGTGGGAATGGTATTCCAGCATTTCAATCTTTTCCCACACCTTACTATAGGTCAGAATCTGACTCTTGCTCCTGTTAAGCTTGGCATCATGTCCAAGAAAGAAGCTGACGATAAGGCATGTGAGCTCCTTAAGAGAGTAGGACTTTTAGATAAAAAAGATGCATATCCTGACAGCCTTTCTGGAGGTCAGAAGCAGAGAATCGCAATTGCAAGATCTCTTGCCATGAACCCAGAAGTAATGCTCTTCGACGAGCCTACATCAGCCCTTGATCCTGAGATGGTTGGAGAAGTTCTGTCACTTATGAAGGAACTTGCAGATGATGGAATGACAATGGCAGTAGTAACTCACGAGATGAGATTTGCAAGAGAAGTTGCCGACAGAGTTCTTTTCTTTGATGAAAAGGGAATCAAGGAAGAGGGAACTCCAGAAGAGATCTTCGAAAATCCAAAGAGCGACAGACTTAAAGAATTCCTGTCAAAAGTACTGTGAGGTTGTCGTGTGAGGCGGCAGATGCCCCTGAACACTCCTCGTACGGATTACGCTCGAGGATTATATCAGGGGCATCTGCCTTGTCTACGTCTATTTTTCAGACAATTAGAGAGCTATTTTTTGGATAGTATATTTCAATAAGTATTCGTGCTTTCGGTAAACTTAAGTAGAAATGCTTTAGTATAGTTTTTGTAGGGCTGTTTGAGGTGGATTTCGAATCCATGCATGTCCATTACCTGCTTGGCGACGGATAGGCCGAGGCCGCTACCTTTAGTTTGGGAGCGGGAGTCTTCGCCTTTGACGAAGGGTTCAAAAAGTTCTTCTTCGGATTTTGTTATTGCATCGCCGCTGTCAGCTACGGCGAGGAATTCAACACCGGCAAGTTTTGTGATTTCAAAACCTACTTTTATTCCGGAAGGGTTATGACGGATGATGTTGATTATCAGGTTTTCTATAACTCTTTTTAGGTGGAGTTCGTCGGCACTTATATAGAAGGTATCTTCAGGGATATTTATATCTACTTCCATTCCGGCGTCTTCTAGGTCTGTATAGCTGTTTGCGATAATATCAGTTAGGAAGGCGTGGAGGTCTATTTTTTTTCTATCCAGAGTAAATCCGGCACTTCCGACTCTGACGTATTCAAATAGTAAAGTTATGAGTTCGGTCATTCTCTTTGACTTTGAAGCTATTGCGGTAAGATACTCTTTTTTCTGAGCATCATCTTTGACCATGCCATCATTTATGGCTGTAGCATAGCCGCCTATTGTCATTATTGGAGTACGTAGGTCGTGGGCGAAATCTGAGAGCATAAGGTTACGTTGGGCTTCAAAATCTTTTCGTTCCTGATCACGTTCTTTTTCCAAGATTTCTACCTGTTTGGTGACTATCGTTGCATATGTAAGTATGCCTATTATGACAGGCAGAGTCAGAAGGAAAATTGATAAAAGAATGAGGAATACGGCTGCGGATGTTCTAAATGAACCGAATATAAATGCGTTGTTGCCGGTTAAAATTCCCCAGATTAAATATGGAATGTTAGTGATTGATAAGGCGGATGATCCGGAGACTCCCATAAGCATCTGTATTAAAGGAAAAAATGCAAAGTTAACTATTGCGTTTAGAATTAATTCTATCGTGACAACTATTATAAGAATCAGGATCAGTCGTTTTATTAAAAAGCTTTTGAGTTTGTCCATGATAACCTCATATTTGAACTAATGTCTCTTTATTCTCAAAGTCATGGATTTGTATATGAAATCCGTAGTAGGTGAGGGCTTTTGAATTAAAGCTGCAATGGTTAAAAATATCGTTTTATTCTTTTTCAATACGATAACCAAGTCCTCGTACAGTTTTGATATAGGCTGATGGGTTATCGTCAAGCTTTGATCTTAGCTTACTTATAGCTACCATTATGTTATTATCTGCGACTACGTAATTATCTCCCCAGGCATATTCATAGATTTTTTCCTTGGTAAAAACTTTGCCCGGGTTTTCCATGAAGAGTTCCATCATCTTAAGTTCTGTTGAGGTAAGCTCTATCTTATTTTCACCGCGATAGAGAATGCAGGCATCTCTGTCGAGTTTAAGATCTCTGAGAGAAAGAAGTCCTTCTTTCTTTACTTCCATATCTCCTTTTAAAGAGTGGTAACGGCGGAGGTTGGAACGGACTCTTGCAACAGCTTCAAGAGGGTTGAAGGGCTTTACCATATAGTCATCTGCTCCAAGGTCGAGACCTATGATCTTGTCAGGATCGGTATCCTTGGCGGATATGATGATAACAGGAATGTTATTGTTTTTCCTAAGCTCTTTTAGCACATGAAAACCGTCCATTTCCGGCATCATGACATCAAGCAGGCAGAGACTTACGTCTCCGCCTGCAAGAACTTTAAGAGCTTCTTTGCCATCGCCTGCTTCTGCAACTGCATAACCTTCATTTTCGAGATATAGTTTTAGTAAACTTCTGATTTCAGCTTCATCATCTGCTATTAAGATCTTGTCCATAAGCTGGCTCCTTTTTCAGTGAATGTTTTAGTTTTCTTCGATAGCAAGTCTTCCATACTCGAGCTTCTCATAAAGAGCTGCGTTGGTCATGTTTCTATAAGGTGTTACATAGAATGTGCCAAGGAGTCCAAGCGTGAATAATGAAAGGATTCCCCATCCGATGAAAGAGAGGTCAAGTACGAATGCGTGCCACTTCTGGCCTTTCATCATTTCTTTACTCTTAGCGAATACTTCTTTGCTTGTAAGCTCTGGGTGATCAGCAAGGATGTAAGGGATCATACGATATTCATACATTTTTACAATACCAGGAATGATGAGGAGTAAACTCCAAAGAGCTGTGTACAGATCTCTGAAGAAAACAGTCTTTACAACAGTCTTGTAATTGTTATCAAATGCATATGCAACTTCACTTACGTTAGCTTTCTGGTTGAGGTTTCTTGTGAAGAATCTCTTGCAACCAACTTCCATAGGGTTGAGTATAAGGATATCAATGGCGATAGCTGTACCAATTAAAATAAGTACTACTGTTACAAGTACGAGGATTAGTACAATTATCATTCCTGCGCCGAATTTACCACTATCGATCATGTTAGAAACATGTTCGATTCTACCAGGAATGCTTTCAGGTGAATTGCTAAGTTCATAGCTGGAATTTCCATCAGAAAATTCTAATTTACCATCTTCTGTAGTTCTAAAGGGGAAATTCATTGAATTATTATCTGTAACGTTTTCTGTCTGATATTCTGTATTAACAGTATTATCAGTGTCTTTCTTTTCTGTAAGACTCTTTCCTGCAATAGAGCTTCCTGTTGAACCGAGTATGAATGCAAGTATCAGACTTACAAGCACGGTCTTCCAGTAGTTTACAGATAATGATTTCTTTGCCTTTTCTTTAAGTTCTTTTCTTGTCCACATGATTTTTATCCTCCGTTTATGTGAGTGCCGAATGAATTTGTGTTTTGTTCAATCGGTGTTGTTATCTTATGAACAAAGGATATCATCCGAACCTTTCCGGTAAACCTAAAGAACCTTAACATAACCTTAACACTCGCATAACTTAGATTTAATGCCGCTATGTCTATTATATACATATGATAAAATATATGTAGAGCTGATTTGGGAAAAGGAGAAAAAGCTTTGAGACGATATATTGCAGATCTGCATTTTGATGATGATATAGTTAATAAACTTATGGATAAACGCGGATTTGAGACCGTAGAAGAGATGAACGAGTACATGATAAACCAGTGGAACAGCGTAGTCCAGAAAAGGGACGAAGTCGTGATCCTTGGCGATTTTATCATGTCCAAAGACGTAAAGCGTGCCAAAGAGATAATACTAAGGCTCCACGGCAAAAAGTTCATGGTACTTGGGAACCATGACCATGTAATAAGAAAGACCGCCTTCGACAGAACTCTTTTCCAAAAGATGGCTGACTATATGGAGCTTCATGATAATAACCGCAAGGTCGTATGTTCCCATTATCCCATCATGTGCTACAACAGACAGTATGATGTCATAAATGGTAAGGCCCATTCATATATGCTCCACGGTCATATCCATTCAACAGCAGATCAGGAGTACGTAGACAGATTTGTGCTTGACAGCAGAAAACGCTCCCGCATAGTTAAATCCAAGGACGGCGAAGAGATAACACTCCCTATACCATGCGAGATCATAAATTGCTTTTGTATGTATTCAGATTATAAGCCCCTTCCACTTGATGAGTGGATCAAGATCAATGAAAAGAGACTTGAGATGTATTCTGAATAAAAAAAGCTGGAATCTACACTTTATGTAGATTCCAGTTTTTAAAATTCTGGCAAAATGAATAATTATATATCAGAGACTCAAATATTCAGTTCAAGCACAATCGGTGTATGATCCTGACGTTCGCCGGAATCAAGCATTTCAGACTTTGTGACTTTATCCTTGATCCTGTCACTTACAAGGAAGTAATCAATTCTCCAGCCTGAGTTGTTGATCTTACTGGTCTTGATACGCTGAGCCCACCAGGAGTAGACACCCTCTATATCACCATTTACATGTCTAAATGTATCAACAAATCCGGCATTTAAGAGATTAGTAAATCCTTCTCTTTCTTCATCTGTAAAGCCTGCTGACATGTGGTTGCTGTCAGGATTAGCAAGATCGATCTCTTCGTGAGCTACGTTATAGTCGCCGCAGGAGATTACAGGCTTTTTAGAATCTAAAGTTTTCATATAATTGGTATACTGCTTATCCCATTCCTGACGTTCTTTGAGTCTTTTTAATCCATCACCTGCATTAGGTGTGTATACGAGATTGAAGAAGAACTTCTCATGCTCAAGAGTGATCATTCTTCCTTCGCAGTCCATAGTGTCAGGTGCTCCAATCTCAGGGAAGGTTGCATCAACCGCCATTCCCTTCTTATAAAGAGCCATAGTTCCTGCATATCCTTTTCTTGCAGGCTCGCGTGAGCTTACATATACATAATCATAATCTGGGAAATAAGCTTTAAGAGCATCCTCCTGCTTTGCATTCATTCCCATAGCAGGAAGCTTAGTCTCCTGAATGGCTATGATATCAGCATTCTCAGATGCGATTGTATCAAGCACCTTGCGGCTAAGTTCAGAACGGGGGCTTGTACCTGTAAGTGCAGCGTTTATTGAATCTATATTCCATGAGATGAATTTCATAGGGGACTCCTTTGCGAGTATTATTCTTCTAATATCTTAGATTGTGTATTATTATATGTTCCAGTTTATCTACTACTTCATTTGCAACATTATACCATGTTTATTCGGTTGCTCTGATCCATTCATGAATATTTTAAAAAAACAGAATTGTTCAAAACTATGAGACAATGAATGCTTTTTCTTTTTGTTCAATGATTTTATAATTAGATACAAATAATTCAGTATTTTCCACATGGTTAAAAGAAAAATAGTGATTGCAACTTCAAGTTGCGTAAAGGCAAATAGAGGTTGGTAGAAAAAACGTAGCTTAAACTATATGCTCCTTTTGTAAGGAGGATGACATTATGAGTTTTGGAGAAAACCTACAAGCGATTCGTAAGAAAAATCAACTCTCACAAGAGAAACTGGCAGAAATCTTTGAACACCGGGGCTGCATCCTATACTCTGCAATACAGCGTAAAATGTAAACAAAACCTGTTTAGGACAATAGAAGAATGATATATTAGTAATTGGTTCATAAACTAGTTCATTAAAAAAGGCATACCCGGACTTAACTGGGTATGCCTTAATTACAAATTTTTATTGGGAGGGAATATGTATATTTTAATCGACGGAATTAAACTTAATGCAAAAATCGATATGCCTAAAGGGGCAGAGGCTAAGTGTCCTCTGTGTATTATAATCCACGGCTTTACAGGGCATATGGAGGAGAGACACATTATTGCTGTTCAGGAAGCTATGAACGAGGTTGGAGTTGCTACTCTCAGAGTTGATATGTATGGACATGGTAGCAGTGATGGAGAGTTCAGGGATCATACACTTTATAAGTGGCTGACAGGTGCCATGGCTGTAGTTGATTATGCCAGAAGTCTTGATTTTGTGACAGATATCTATCTTTGCGGTCACTCTCAGGGCGGCCTTACTTCGATGCTTCTTGCTGGGATGGAAAGAGATAAGATCAAAGCTCTTTTGCCATTATCACCTGCGCTTTGTATCTTAACAGGTGCAAGAGAAGGTAATCTTCTGGGTCAGGAATTTGATCCTTATAATATTCCGGATGAACTTGTTAACTGGGATGGCAGGGCGCTTAGCGGCAATTATATAAGAGCAGCCCAGACTCTCCATATTGAGGAAGCAATTGATAGATATGATAAGCCTGTTCTGATAGTTCATGGCGATGAGGATGAGGCTGTACCTTACAAGGATTCTGTTGTGGCAGCAGATAGGTATAAGGATTGCATGCTGGTAACTATTGAAGGCGATACGCACTGCTATGATAACCACCTCGATAAGGTTGTCTATGCAGTTAAGGACTTTATGAGGCAGCAGCTAAATAATTGATATATACATTTTGCTAATACAGTTTTTATATCCCAAATCTTTTTTTGGAAAAAATGCGAAGTGGAATATGTGGCGTTAGAGTGTATAATTGGATTTCTGAGCGAAATTTTTACGAGGTATCCCCATGAATAATCTGTTATACATCTACGAAGAAGTTTGTGATCTCATCACACAAAAAGGTCTTGATCATTATAAGAGGGAGGATGACTATGATAAGTTCATCTGGACTTTTGCCAAGAATGCATCTTCACTTCATGTAAATACTGTATCTCAGAGCCGCTACGTACTCTATGCTACAGAGAAGGACTTCAACCTGATCCACAAAAGAGCTGAAGAAGCGAATCTTGGTATCACAATAAAGGAATCCAAAAAAGATGTGATCGAAATGCTTGTTTCTCAGTACGAGGAAGTTGCAAGTAAGGCGATTCTTTTTATTAGAAATGGTAATAAGGGCCTCCTGCAGAACCCTGATGAAAAAAAGCTTTCTCATGTAATCTACTTTTTTACAAATGATAATCTTGAGTTTATTTTAGACTGTCTTTCTGAAAACGTACTTTATAGTGAAAAGCTTAGACAGGAAAAAGCCTATGCAGAAAAGCTTAAGGCATCTGAAGAGCTAAAGGCTCTTGCTGCAGCGCAGACAAAGCTTATGAAGAGTCAGAAATATGGAAGGAAAGCTGCTCTTCTTGCAAGTCCGTCAGTTAAAACAGCACCTGCGTACAGCGTTACAAGTGCTTATTCATATTCAAGGCCGGGAGCAGCCAAGGCAGCAGCTACAAAGCTTTCGGATGATGAGATTAAGAATTATATCCCTGAAGGCTGTGCTGTATCTCATAAGAAATATGGCAAAGGCAAAGTTGAGGCAATTCTTGAAGGTAAGATCAATGTTCTTTTCGAGGATTCAGTAGAGAAGACCTTCGCTGCACAGGTTTGTATAGATAAAAAAATTCTTACAGTTATTTGAGAACGAATCAATGAGTTATAGATGTCTAAGATGACATTTGTTTAAGAAAAAAGCAGTTGACCATATAAAGGCCTACTGCTTTTTTCTTAAACATTATATTCTCTCTCTGGTAAGGTCTTTTACCCATTTATATTTATAGAAATGATGCAAAACCCACGGAATCTTGCCGACTTCATCAAGGCAGGTGCAGGCGTATACCACTATCACCGGCCAGTGGAATACATATGTTCCAAGGAATGCCAGAGGAACCGCCATAAACCACATGGTCACAACAAGTGAATACATATCAAAAAGCGTATCGCCCCCTGCTGCAAATATACCATTTATAAGAACTGAGTTAACAACACGCCCTATCATATAGATAGCCATTGCGATCATCATAAGAAGCAGATAGTGCCTTGCTGTATCAGTAAGTTTTACCATCATAAATACGATAGGAGTAAACAGGAACATCACTCCTGTTGAGATAAAGCCTACAACAAAAGATATCCCGACCATCTTCTGGCCATAAAGCTTGCCTCTCTCAAGGTTTCCTGCACCAAGCTCATATCCGACCATGATACCGCAGCCGCTTGCAAGACCATCACCTGCGCAGCATACAAGATCTCGGATAACTGCAGTTACTGAATTTGCTGCTGCAGCGTCTTTTCCTATATGTCCCATAAAAGATGAATAGGAAGTAAATCCAACTCCCCATAATAGACATGCACCAAGAAGAGGCCACATACATTTGATAAAATCATATGTCAGCACTTTATTAAACCTTGCAAGACCTGAAAGTTTAGGATGCACGTACCCTTTATGATATGAAAGTGCGATAACACAGGTGAACTCAATGATCCTGGCTGCAAGCGTAGCTAAAGCTGCGCCCCTTTCTTCGAGATGTAATCCATAGATGAAAATAGCATTTAATATTATGTTAGTAACAACAGCCATGGCAGACACTATGGCAACAGTCTTAACATGCTCAGTTACCTTCATCATGGCAAGGTAGCACTGGGATATACCTGTAAGAAGATAAGAAAATCCAGCGATTTTAAGATACCTTACACCAATAACGATAAGATCCTCATTGTCTGTATACAGTAGCATCAGATACCTTGGGAAAAGAGTACATCCAAAGCAGTAAATGATAGACAGTACCCCGCATATTCTTAAAGCAAGACAAAAGATATCATCTAAAGATTCAAGATCCCCTTTTCCCCAGTACTGAGCTCCAAGAATAACAGTAGCCCCAACTGTAGCGGACAGGATCATATTTTGTATAAACTGAATCTGAGTAGCAAGCGAAACAGCAGACATAGAGTCCTGATCGATACTACCAAGCATAAAGGCATCTGCTGCTGCAACAAGTGCAAGCATAAAAGCCTGGAACGCGATTGGAAGCGTGATCTTTGCAAGCTTAAGTAAAAAATCTCTATCTTTCATCTGATAATAAACTCCTGAAAAAAACTATCTTCGTAAATAATAAGTCACGAATAGAAGTGATCAATGCATCTGAGTATTTATAAAATCACAATATAAGCAGTAAATAAGCACAATCAAGCCGTATATTTGATTAATATTTATATTGTAATTCCTAAAAAGTAATGTATAATATACAAAAATAATGTATAAAATTACACCCGCCTGGAAAATTGATAAATACTTGCTTCAAAAGGACAGCGCTAATTTCGATTGTACACTATCAATATAGCTTTGTGATTATTTTTTTGGATTTACTTTTGGTAAGGTTTTGAAGAATTATATAGTCAACATCATTAGATTTCATCAAATATAGCCAGATATACGTTATAATGAAGACTATAGATTTAAAAAGTGTATAGTGTCATTGAAAGCCAGCCAATAAAATATATAGCCAATCATAGGGAAAAGCATTAATTCAAAAAGCAATAAAGCCAAAATGATTCAGTAGGTAATTACCTGGATACGATAACTTCCAAGTCCTGAAGGCGAAGCCCCCATCCACCTGGTAATATCTACGATAACTCGGAGGGAAAATGGCAAGAAAAGTTTTTGATTTTAGTAGTGATGAAGATAGTGGTAAGAAGGTAGCGGACAAGAATCCGATTACTTATAAGGTTTTCTATTCTGATGTATCTATCCCTACCCCCAGAGAACCCATCATGGTCTTAACTAACCCCAAAGGTGTATTCGAACACCATATAAGCGGCCACTTCATGGACCCTGCCAAGCGCACAGCTTTTTCTTCCGATGATCCAAACGCCCAGGCAGACATAGTCAAGATCGATGCAAGATTTGTAGAATTCGTAAAGTGGCTTGGTGCCAATAAGATAAGCGTAAGATTATCCGGTAAGAGTGTAAGAGGCGGATTTGCCATATATAAGATCAGAGAAGTTGAGTCAGGAATATCCTCTCAGCTTTCTGCTCAGGACGGCTTCCTCCAGTATATGATAGGAAGACTTCTTGACAGCCACATCTCAGAAGATGAGTTTGAAGCAGGCACAAGCGAAGAGGAAGAAGCTGATGATGACAGCATGAAGCTTACATCTCTTCAGTCTATCACTGACTTTTTGAAGTGCGCTGGTAAGACTTTTCCCTCTAACATAAGAAGCTGGGCTAGGCGTAACCTTGCAGTTGCCAATTCTGAGGAAGTCAGCAGTGAAGAAAGACGCCACGCTCAAAGAGCCCTTTCTACAATGATGAATATTCAGTGGAAGGATTCATATTTTGAATCAATTGATCCTGTAGCAGCCAGACGTATCCTTGATGAAGAGCTATATGGCATGGAGAAGGTTAAGCAGAGGATCATTGAGACTATCATACAGATCAACAGGACCCACAAGCTTCCTGCCTATGGAATACTTCTCATAGGACCGGCTGGAACAGGTAAATCCCAGATTGCATATGCCATCGCAAGGATTCTTAAGCTTCCGTGGGCAGCACTTGATATGAGCGCAGTTCATGATCCTGAGCAGCTTACAGGAAGTTCCAGAATATATGCAAATGCTAAGCCTGGCTCTATCATGGAAGCTTTTTCAAGAGCAGGTCAGTCCAACCTTGTATTTATCATTAATGAGCTTGATAAGGCAGACAACGATTCATCGTCAGGTAATCCGGCAGATGCACTTCTTACGCTTCTTGATAATCTTGGCTATACAGACAACTACATGGAATGCATGATCCCTACAACTGGCGTGTATCCTGTAGCTACCGCCAATGACAGAAGCAGGATCTCTGATCCTCTTCTTACAAGATTTGCTGTAATAGAGCTTCCTGATTACACACATGATGAAAAGAGGACTATTTTCCTTAAATATTCACTTCCAAGAGTCTTAAGAAGACTTGGTCTAAGTGAAAAAGAGTGTGTTGTGACCAAAGAAGCAGCAGATGTAGTTGTAGACCATTATAAGAATGTATCTGGTGTAAGAGACCTTGAGCAGGCAGCAGAACACATGGCAGCTCACGCATTATACCTTATAGAGACAAGCGGCGTTAAATCTGTTAAGTATGATAAAAAAGCTGCTGAAGAACTGATGAATTCTTAATATCAATTAGGAGAGGCGCTAATGAATATCCAGACCGAAGCACGTAACATGAAACTTGCAGCTCCAAAGCTTGCTGCAGCATCTATAGACCAGCGTAACAAAGCTCTTTTGATGATAGCTGATGCTCTTGAAAAGGGCAAAGACGAGATATTTGCAGCTAACGATGAAGATATGAATGCTGCTAAAGAAAATGGCCTTGCTCAGTCTATTTTAAAAAGACTTAAGTTTAACGACCAGAAGCTAACTGATGCGATTGCAGGCATCAAGCAGCTTGTAGAACTTCCTGATCCTACTGGTAAGGTTCTTTTGAAAAGAGAGCTTGATGAAGGCCTTGTCCTTACAAGGGTAAGTGTACCTATCGGCGTTATAGGAGTAATCTTTGAAGCACGTCCTGATGCTCTTGTTCAGATCGCATCACTTTGCATCAAGAGTGGTAACTGCGCAATATTAAAAGGCGGTAAAGAAACAGCAAAGACAAACAGAGTTCTTTTTCGTATAATAAAAGATAGTGTTATAGAGGCAGGACTTCCTAAGGAGTGTCTCCTTCAGGCTGAGCTTCATAACGAGATTGATGAGCTTCTTGCCTGTGACCAGGATGTGGATCTTCTGATACCCAGAGGCTCCAATAAATTTGTAAGATATATCATGGACAATACCAAGATACCTGTAATGGGACATTCCAGCGGTATTTGCCATATTTATGTCGATAAGAAAGCGGACCATGCAGCAGCAATTCCTGTTATAATAGATGCTAAGACGCAGTATCCTGCTGCATGTAATGCAGTCGAGACTATTCTTATCAATAAAGAGATAGCAGGTGATTTTCTCCCTGATCTTGCAAAGGCTTTTAAAGATAACGGTGTTGTAATAAGAGGAACCAAAGAAGTTCACGACATGTTAGACGGGGCCTTTGATGTAGAGATTATGGAAGAGGACGACTTTGCTACTGAGTATAATGATTTTATTGTTTCTATGAAATTGGTAAATAGTGTTGAAGAGGCAGCAAGTCACATCAATCGCTTTGGATCTCACCATACTGACAGCATCTTAACTACAGATGATGAGGCTGCAGATTATTTCATGCAGATGGTGGACAGTGCTGGTGTATATCGCAACTGTTCTACACGTTTTGCCGATGGATACAGATATGGATTCGGAGCAGAGGTTGGTATCAGTACAGGTAAGCTTCATGCAAGAGGACCTGTCGGACTGGAAGGCCTTGTGACCTATAAGTACAAGCTTACAGGTGAAGGACATATAGTCGGAGACTATGCTTCGGGCCATAAATCTTTTCATCATAAGGATATAGATTTTTAAATGGACAAGAATGCAAAAAGGCTATTTATTTCTTTTCTCATAATGATGCTATCACTTACCGGATGCACTCAAATATCAGGAGAGCCGGAATCTGATAACCAGGCAACATCTTTGGTCTCAGAAGATGAAGAAGATGATGAAATTGAAGATTCTGTGCCTGAAGAAGGTACTACGGCTTCAGAGTATGACTGGAACGAAGTGCATTTTAATGGGATTAGTTTCTGGGTGCCGGCTGAGTGGGAAAAGGATGATTCCCTGGGCGAAAACAATGTGTTGTACGAAGACACGAAAAGCCCGGATTATGCACAATTTGAGTATGAAATAAATACAGATATCTCCAGTGAACAAAGAGAAGATCCTGTCCTTTTGGAAGATGCTGTAATGACCTATGACTATATATGGGTCGGAGCTACTAAAGGTCAGGCTGTGTTGATTGGCACAAGACTGGCATATAAAGTTATAGGAACCTATTATCAGGATCAGATCGAGTATCAGGGACATGTTTATTATATCCCTGTTGGAGATTTTGGCATTGTTCGGGCGACCTTCATGCATGCTAAAGGGGGAGATGTGCAAAGCGACAGCTCCTGTCTTGAGATGATGATATCGACTCTTAAAACAGATGATGGATCTGTGCCGGATGACAGTAAAGATCTAGGAATTGCAGACCTTGGCACGCTTCCTGTGACACTTGTTAATGCTGAAGGTTTTGTAGTTAAGGTCGATTCCGTAGAGGATACTGTTGTTAACATTAGCATAATAAATAAGTCTGACGAAGAAAGAACCATTTCCCTTGAAGACCTGTCCATCAATGGATATATGGTTGAGGGAACATTTAACTATGAATATGGCGGAGATCAGCGAAGCAGTACGAACTGTGCAGTTGAGGCGGGGGGTGAAAAGGAAGTCGAGCTTACTGCATCAGACCTTGATGTTTTCGGGATAAAGAATATTGGAAGAGTAGGTATCAAGTTCTACTGCGTGGATTCCGACTATGACGAGTTTTACGATAGTGACTACGTTTTGTTTAATGCGTCTGAAGACTATGTTGCTGAAGACTATGCCACATGTCATATGTCAGATGAGATAGTGTATCAGGATGATACAGTGATCATTACATATGAAGGGATTGCTAATGGTTACGTATATCTTTGTGTACAGAACCTTAAGAATGAAGTTATAGATATTAGAGGTAGTAAGATTTCTGTGGATGGAGAGTTTTATGATGCCTCTGCCAGAGCAACTGTGTATCCGGAAACCATTTGCATAATGAAGATCGATAATGTCAAGGTTTCTTCCGGATCTTCGATGGATATTTCTTTTACGATCAATTTAAATAGTTCACACTATAGCACCGACAACTGTTCTGTGAATCTGTGATCTTGAACTGCCCTGCACGTTTTATGCGATGTGCAGGGCAGTTTGTATTTTGGGTTCGTAAAATTTTAAATAATCCGATATAATAGAAAAGCCTGGTACATGGAAGTACAAATTACATCATGTAATTAGGTGTAGAAATTAGTTTTATTAAAGGTGGTATTAATTATGAAGATTTTTAGAAAAGTAGCAATGGCGCTTGCAGTAGTATTCATTTGCTCCGGTTTCATGTCGATCACATCACATGCTGGTGAGTACATTTTGTTTGAAAATCCGGAAGGCTTTGGTTATTACTCCTATGCTGAAATGTATCCTGATCTGTATCAGGCTTATGGATATGACAAGGCTAAGCTTTGGTCCCATTATGTTAACAATGGATATGAAGAAGGCAGAATTGCCATGGTAGACAGAAGATCTATCCTTACAGTTGAAAATTTTGATGCTGCCCGCTATGCGAGTGAGAATCCGGACGTAGTAGCAGCTCTTGGAACAGACCCATATACACTTCTTATTCATTACAAGAATAATGGATACCTTGAAGGTCGTCAGGTTTACTCTACAGATCCAAGGATTCAGGGCGTTCTTGATGCCTGCAATGTAGCTGACAACATTACAAACAGCTCTATGAGCGACATGCAGAAGGTCCTGGCGATTCATGACTGGATGTGTTACAATCTTACTTACGACTACACTTATTCTAAGTATAGCTATCTCAATGCAATATCTGAAGGAACCGCAGTATGCCAGGGATATGCAGAACTCTTCGACCTGTTCATGCATATTGTGGGAATAGAATCCAAAATTGTTACAGGATACGGCACAAACGGTATTCAGTCAGGCCTGCATGCCTGGAATGAAGTTGTTATAGACGGAGTGGCTTATGCAATTGATGTCACATGGGATGATATGGGAGAATATGGCATCCCTGTCCGTTATAATTATTTCCTCATTTCCCCTGAGCAGATGTCTGCAGATCACTGGGAAGACAGCTATTATGTAGCCTACAAATATATTTTTATTCATCACTAAAATATACCTATGAGGTTTTGAATGGATTATAAAGGGTTATCGGGGGCATTCTTTGCAAATGTCCCTGGGGATTTTTTTAGTATATTATCATCACCTAACAGAGAGCTGTATCTTGCAGCTCTTTTTGTTGTGCGTGATGCCTTTGAAGATGAGCTTGTTATTGGCAAAAAAGAATTAAGAGAGCAGATACTTATATCTCTTGAAAACAGTATCGCCCAGGCTGACCTTTCCGAAGATGTAGAAGAAGGGGAAGTTATTGATAAGGAGCTTCTTAAGTCACTTCCCGGTAAGGCATCTTTTCTTTTGGGAAAACTCATACACAAGGGATGGCTATGCGAAGAGGATTCCAAGCAGGGCTTTGAGCGCGACATAGTAATGCCTGATTATGCAACAGATATGCTTGAAGTTCTATATAGGCAGACACTGCCAAGAACGGAGCTTGCAGACAGCGACGTCTTTTCAACCTATGCGGTTTTAAGCATGGCAGATGAAGAGGATGAACCAAGGCGCGCCCGCACTATGTCAAGGGCACTTAAGGTTGCAGCAGAAAATGCCGGACAGCTTTCCAAGACCTTCAGGAATCTTTATTACTACATTGGTAAATACTATAAAGAGCATGCTGACGATGAACAGGTTAGAGACATGCTTGAAAAGAGGTTTAAAGAAGGCGGCGAACAGAGCGTTATTGATGCCTATTATCACCCCCTTAAGACCAGTGATTCCATAGCCCTTTACGGCGGCGATATCTTAAGATTTGTCAGGAATCTGGAAAAAGAGCCTGAGCTTATAAGGCAGATGGCGCAAAGCGATACTTCAGCCGAGATGGCAGGCCTTGATGAAGAAGAAAGAATCCTCGAAATAAGAAGACGTATTGATGTTATCTATAGGACTTTCTCTGAAGCAGATAACAAGATAGATATGATCACAGACAGAAACGCTGATTATAACAGACGCTTCACTCAGGCTGTCATTCATAACCTTAGAAGTGACAATTCCATTGTAAGTAAGATCGTGCGTATCATGAAAGGCATGGAAGATAACAAGGCATATTCCATGAAGGTACAGTCCGGACTTAATGCAGTCAGGTCAACCTTTATTGATGAGAGATCGCTGCGAGCAGATACCTACAGACCTGAAAAAGAGACTGAGACCAAGATGCTTCTAAGACCTCATCATAAGAAGGATGAAGACAGGACCAGAGACTTCCTTAAAAAGAGTTTTGGCGGCTATACAATGGCTGATGCAAGAAGCTATGTCAAAGAGAAGATGCATGGCAGAAAGCGCATGGAGACAGGAGAGATCATTAAGGAGATGGATAAGTTTACAGAGGATGACTATACACTTCTTATCATGGCTTCACTCTATGGCTTTTCCAATGGCGAGTACAGAGTACAAAAGTCAGGTCGACATATAAAGGCAGGTTCCTACAGCATACCTGATATGACTTTTACTATAAAAGAAAGCGGAGCTGATTCGTAATGAGTGACTATTTTGATAATAATGATACATATGATAATGATGGACAGATGGAGTTTGATGTGCCGGGCCAGCGCCTTGGATCAAGGGAAAGCGATTTTGAGGATAATGCAGATCGCACAGTAACAGGTCTTTATAACAGGCTTAGAAGAGCTGATCAGGAATACTTTAAAAGGGCAGTAAGACTTCTTTTATCAGGAACATATATTCTCCAGATGGACTATGATACTGAGACAGGACTTCTTTCAAGAAATGGTGACTATATTTTTATAGAGTCCAATTTCGATCTTCTGTATCTGTATTTTGAAATGGGCGGTTTTGAGCTTGTACATGACAAGGATAATGGCCTTTTTGCTCTTCAGAGTGAGTCAGACTTTGCAAGATTTCATTTTAATCTTAATACCACAAGGATAGCTCTTGCCCTTAGATGCATATATCAGAAAAAATACAGTGATCCATCCACAGGAGATCAGATCACATCTGACGTTGGAGAAGTTGTTCAGTTCCTTAAGGACAATGTTAAGGTTGATATTACCTCCAACAAGCAGCAGATGGCTAATGATTTCAAGACATTTGTAAGCTTCCACATAATTGAAAAGGGTAAGGGCGAGTGGAGAGACCCTCAGACTATGTTCAGAATAACCCCTGCCATACTTCATCTTGTTTCAGCTGCTAAGGTGACAGAGCTCTTAGAGCTTAAGGATGAAATGGAAGAGCAACAGGAATTATGATGAAAACTGTTCATATATGATTAAGTAGTGTAGGAATGTTGCAAAACTGAACATATATGGAAAAAGATGGGAGATTTTATTCAGATGATAAGACTTAATAAAGTTTATGTATATAACTGGGGTAAGTTCGACGAACCGACCCTCCTTCCAATTGGCGATGTAACTCTTTTGTCAGGAGCTAACCAGGCTGGTAAATCACAGATCATCGATGCAGTGATGATGGTCCTTACAGGTAAGAAGAAGGGAATCTTCAATAAGGCTGCCGACAAGCATTCAGCAAGAAACGTAGAGAAGTACCTCTATGGTTACTGGGCTTCTAACAACCAGGAGAAGTTCCTTCGTCATGACGGCTTTTTTACAAGCTATGTTGTGCTTGAATTCTACAACGATGTTAAGGATACATATTTTTGCGACGGTTTTGTAGCTGACTGTCCTCAGGATCACACAAGACACACAGAGAGATGGATGTCTTTTTCCGGAAAAGGAATTCCTGAGAACCTTTTCGTGCTTGACGATATGGCTCTTAATATCAGCGAGCTCAAGAGATTCCTTGGGACCTATGTAGGTGAAGAGAATTACCATTTCTATACAGATACTGAATATGGTAAATATATTATGGCAGCTTACGGCCAGATCAGAAGCGAGTATATCTCACTTCTTAAGGCTGCTGTATCCTGCAGTATTGGTGAGAACTTAAACATCGGAAGCTTTATTACCGATTCCATATGTTCTGTTAATGAAAGTGTAGATCTTACTTCCATAAGAAGTACTATTCACGATTACTACGATCTTAGAGACAGAGCCCAGTCCAGCCGCAGAAAGCTCGAAAAGCTTGAGAAGATAAGACAGTCCTACGATGTCTATCACGAGGATGCTGTCCTTGTTAAGACGCTTGACTATGCCCTTCTTCGCGACGAGCAGAAGATCCTCGAAAATAGTATGGAGGCTTCTCAGAACCTTATTGAGCAGCTTTCCATGGATATAAATCAGGCCAAGGCCATGAATGAGACCAGGAAGGATAAGCAGAAGCGCCTTCAGGAAAAGATCGGCCGCGTTCATGAAGAGCTTGGTAAGTCTGATACAGAGCAGATCAAGCAGGGACTTCAGAATGAAAGAAATGCAGCTGATGAAAAAAGAAAAGGCTACCTTGATAACCTTGAAAGCGTTCATAAGACAATAAGGAGCCGTGCAGGAAGCTGGCTCATGCTTTTGATGGAAGCACAGAACGCCGGATTTACCTGTGATGATGAGTACAAGGAGCTTTTAGAAAAGGCTCAGAACATAGGAATTGAAGACCTTGCTTCATATCCTGAAGAAGAGGTTGATAATAAAATTGGAAATCTCTATCAGGAGCTTGCAGCATTCCATGCATCCTTAAAGACAAGAAGTCTTGAGATCGAAGCAGCTATCAAGGAGCAGGAAGAGAAGATAAGCGCCCTTCAAGGTAATCAGAAGCAGTATCCCAAAGAAACTCTTCGCCTTAAAGAGCTTTTGGAAAAAGAGCTTTCAAAGAAGTTTAAAAAGGAAGTTGAGATACCTATTTTTGCTGACCTTCTTGAAGTTCGTGATCCAAGCTGGCAGGCAGCAGTTGAAGGATATCTTGATAATCAGAGGTTCGATCTTTTAGTTCCTGAAGAGTTTTATGATGAAGCTCTTAAGATATATAGAACTGCTAAAGACAGCCTCAGAGCTTATAAGTCAGGTCTTATTGATACAAGGAGAATAAGAGAAAGCTGGAAGGGAAGCGCTGAAGAAGGTTCACTTGCACAGGAACTTTTAACAGATAATGAAGATGCAAGGCTTTATGCTGACTACAAGCTTGGCTTTATCATCAAAGTAGATAACACAGAAGATCTTTATAAGCATAAATGTTCTATTACTAAAGACCTTCTTATATATAAGGGCTTTGTTACAAGAGGTAAGCAGGCAGGTCAGACCTTCTACATTGGTAAGAGTGCATTAGAGCAGCAGGAAAAAGAATGTAAGGAAGAGCTTGCAAAGCTTACTGAAGAGAAAGATATTGTTGTTGCCAACATGTCTGTTACCAAGATGAACAGGGTAGAAAAGTGCCTTGTAGACAAAGACTTTTTTGACAATGCCGTAAGTCATGTTGAAGATATCGAGACTCTTGAAGCAAGGTCGCTTGATCTTCTTCGTCAGATTGGAAATGTTGATACAACACGTGATGAAGAGCTTCACAATGAGCTTAAGGGTCTTACTGCAAGACTTGAAGAGATAACAGAAGAGATAAGAGTCAGCAGTATAGAATGCGGACGAGCTGAGAACAAGATAGAAAGCGAACAAAGAAAGATCGCTATATCCAAAGACGAGTTCACAGCTCTTGAAAGTAAAGCACTTGACGGCTCAAGATTTACTGCAGACTGGCGTATGAATGTGGGAGATCCATGGATCAGGGAGGATTCTGGTCAGAACAGACGAGGAAGCCTTAAGAAGATCCGTGATGCTCATACAAGAATGAGACAGGATGCTCTTGAAGCTCAGTCAAGGCACTTTACATCTGTAAGAAGACTTAGAACTGCCTATAACCAGGAAGAAGTCGCTGGCTTTGATCCTGATAGAGAGTTCGATAACGAAGAGTACGATACAGAGTATAAGCGCCTTTCAGAAAGCGGCTTTACAACCTTTGAAGATGAGATTGAAAAGGCAGCTCAGAAGGCAACCAATGAGTTTAAGGTTGAGTTTATCGGTAAGCTCAAGTCCAATATCCAGAAGGCTCAGGAGCAGATCGATGCAGTTAATGAGGTGCTTTCATCCAAGTGGTTTGGTAATGTTAAGTACAAGCTCATTCATGAGAAGGCAAGAGGTTTTGAGCGCTTCTATGACATGTTCATGGATCCTAACCTTGTAAAGGTTGATCCTGACCTTCCGGGATATGGCGGAATATCTATTTTCTCAGGATTCTTTGAAGAAGCTCATAAGGACGAACTTGATGAGCTCCTGCAACTTATTATGGATGAAAAGAACCTTACAACAGAGCAAAGACTTACAAGAGAAAAGAAACTTGAGATGTACACAGACTATAGAACCTATCTTCGTCTCGACCTTTGCTCAATAGATCACTCAGGCTCTAGTAAATATATGTCTGATGTAATCAGGGATGAGTCAGGTTCTGGTATCCAGACACCATATTACATTGTAATGTTTGCAGCGATAGCTCAAAAAGTTCGTGCAGCCCAGGGTGAAAATACTCTTCGAGTAGTAATCCTTGATGAAGCCTTTAATAAGATGGATGAAAGTAAGATCGCAGCATCAATTGAACTTTTAAAGAGTTTTGACCTCCAGCCTATATTCTGCTGCGTACCTGAAAAGGTTAAGGTTATCGCTCCTAAAGCTGATATTACTAATATAGTAATGATGTATACTGATAAGAGTAGTTATGTTGAACATTTCCTTGATGGAGAAGCCCTCACACGTATCGCGGAAACTGCATAAGAACGTAAGTTTTCTTTATTTTAATCTTCTAAATTATTAATGATTTTGAACTAAAACATAAAGCCAAAACTGCCGATAAGTTATATGCATGTGAGATTGGCAAGAAGATTTTGTTTGGTGTAGTTGATCGTATTTAGGAGGTGGATATGACTAGAACAGAGGCGGTTGATAAGAACTTATCTCCAGAAGAAACCAAAGATGTCGTATCCAGAGGGCACGTTTACAATATGCCTTTTGAGGTAAACCAGTACGTATATATGATCACTGGTGGAAGGGCTCTTAAGGTTGTTGTAACGGATATTGCAGTTGGTTCCATTCAGCTCAATGGACAGTGGTATACATGGGAAGAGATGGAAAGTAAGGGCGGCGTTTACGAAGCAGAATTTGACGCTCTTACAGCGATCGCTTCTATGATGTAGCGAAGCTAAATGTATCTTGACTCGTATTTTACGTGGCTATATAATTAAAAGGCGCTGTGTTAGCGCCTTTTTTCTATGTGGAGACGTATCAAAGTGGTCGTAATGAGGCGCACTCGAAATGCGTTTGTCCGCAAGGGCACGCGGGTTCGAATCCCGCCGTCTCCGCTTTTAGTTATACACAAGAGAGTTTGCTTTTGGCAGGCTCTTTTTTTATACAATTGTTTCATTATATTACTTAAAAAACGCTTTTCTATAAATGCGCAAGCCACATTATTTCTTGATTGAACGTTCAATTAAAGATGTATATAAACGATATAATTATTTAAAAATCATCAGAAAATATGTCACTGTTGAAGAAATATTAATGAATTGTTATTGAAGCGGTTAACGAAATATCATATAATAATTATCGCGGGTAGAGGAGTCCAACCACCTTTGTTTCAATTGTTTTTAAGGAGGTTACAGTATGTATTTTAGGACGAAGACTATCGTAAAAACTCTCACCGCGATTCTTATGGCTGTGATCTTAGCTGTTATTCCACCTTTTAGTGTAGATACAAATGCTAAGGGCTCAAAGAGTAGTACTGACTTTGAGGAATATACTGTAGTTGATAACGATGAGACAACTGTTAAGATTGTTGATATTGATGAGGATGGAGACTGGGGCTATACACTTAAGGTTTCTATTGAGAACAATTCTGAAGACATTACATATATGTATTCTGCAGAAAGTGCATCTCTCAATGGCGTATGCGTAACTCCATATTTATATACTGAAGTTAAACCTGGTAAAAAAACTAATGAAGACCTCGAATTCTATCTTACAGATGAAGAAGAAGAGCTTATAGGCGAGATTACAGATATATTTATCGTAATGCATGCCTATGATTCAGACGACTGGTCTGCTGACGACATCTTCTACGAAGAGTTCCATATTTATCCAATGGGTGAAGAGAATGCTGAGATAGTTGAAAGAGAAGACGAAGATGAAGATATCATCCTTGCAGAAACTGATGATATCAGATTCGTACTCACAGGAACCGAGATGGATGATTACTGGGGATATGAACTTAAAGTATATCTTCAGAATGATACAGATCAGAATGTAGTATTCACAATTGATGATGCTTCTGTCAATGGATACATGATTGATTGCTACTGGGCTGAATGGCTTCTTCCTGGCACAGTTGCTCTGAGCGACATTGATTTCTATCCGGAAGATCTTGAAGATATCGATATTACAGATGAAGACGAGATCGAAGAGATCGAGTTCACATTCCGCGTATATGATGCAGATGATTATTACGCAGATGATATCTATGAAGAAGTTATTACTATCGAGCTTAACTGATAAGCTCATCTTATAAGAGAAGGATCTTAATGCAACACTACTATGGATGGGGATAAAAAGTAAGTTATCCGTATTGGTTGCGGACAAAATATATTAGTAGTAAAAAGAAAATCCGGTATTATATATAGTCTTCGGGAAGTACCCAAGGATTATAATAATACCGGATTTTCGCTTGATTTGATTATGTTTTGCGATTCATCGATTTAGTTCTACGGATGTTAAAACATTGAAGATGCATTCATCGATTCAGTTCTACGGACATGAAAAATGTTTACAATTTTCATGTCCAGAGATAAATATCTCTGATATTTATCTCATTCTACATCGGCGAGGGCTTCTACATCTTCTTCGCCGGTACGGATCTTAACAACCTTACCAACGTTGTAAACGAAGATCTTACCGTCACCAATGTGACCTGTGTAAAGTGCACGTTTTGCTGTTTCAATTACCTTATCTACAGGAATCTTGGCAACTACGATCTCCAGCTTAACCTTAGGAAGAAGTGTTGCATCCATTTCAACACCACGATATCTCTCGCCGGCGCCCTTCTGAATGCCGCATCCCATAACCTGTGTTACTGTCATACCGGTTACACCAAGATCGTTCATAGCTTTTCTGAGCTTGTCATAACGTGAGAGCTTAGCAATGATGACAACCTTGTGGATACCGGAATCAGCTTCAGGATATGTAGGAGCTTTGACAACCTTAACAGATGCATTCTTAAGTGCTTCAGAAGCTTTATCGTATTCCCCGATACCAAGATCTGTATTTTCATTTTCCTCCATCTCCATTCCTGTGATATCCATAATGGAGAAGCCTGCATATGCAGATGAAAGACCATGTTCTGTAACATCAAGACCTGTAAGCTCTTCTTCTTCAGAAGCTCTAAGTCCAAGTGTAGCTTTGATAACTGCGAAAGTGATAACAATTGTAACTACTGTCCAAGCGATTGTTGCAAACATTCCGATGAACTGGATTCCAAGGAGCTTGAATCCGCCGCCATAGAAAAGACCTACCATCTCGTTGCCGTTTGCATCAGCAACTGCATATCCAGGAACAGAATTTGTTGAGAAAAGACCTACAGCAATTGTTCCCCAGATACCGTTCATCATGTGAACAGCTACAGCACCTACAGGATCGTCGATTCTAAGAACGTTATCAAGGAGCCATACACCAAATACTACAAGAAGTCCTGCAACTACACCAATTACGATTGAACCAAAAGCATCTACAGTATCGCAGGGAGCTGTGATAGCTACAAGACCTGCAAGTGAAGCGTTAAGACACATGGAAACATCAGGCTTACCATATTTGATCCATGTGAAGATCATACATACAACAGTTGCAACAGCAGGAGCAATAGTAGTTGTTACGAAGATATCACCGAGCTGTTCAAGAGAAGTAGCTGCTGCTCCGTTGAATCCATACCAGCCGAGCCAGAGAATGAATACACCAAGAGCACCGATCGGGATGTTGTGACCAGGGAAAGCATTTACTTTAGTGATCTTACCATTTGCATCCTTAGTAAACTTACCGATACGAGGACCAAGCATCCAGGCACCGATAAGTGCACAGATACCACCAACCATGTGGATACAGTTAGAACCTGCGAAATCATGGAATCCCATCTGAGCAAGCCAGCCGCCGCCCCATGTCCAGTGAGCCTCAACAGGATAGATAACACCTGAGATAACAGCTGAGTATACGCAGTAAGAAATGAACTTAGTTCTTTCAGCCATAGCTCCGGATACGATAGTTGCTGTTGTTGCACAAAATACCAGGTTAAATACGAAACCTGACCAGTCGAAATCTGAATAATGTGAGAAGATATCGAAGTTTGGAAGTCCTACAAGACCAAACAGTGCATCTTCTCCAAGGAAAAGACCAAAACCGATTAGAATGAACATTACAGTTCCGATACAGAAGTCCATAAGGTTCTTCATGATGATATTGCCGGCGTTCTTAGCTCTGGTAAAACCTGTTTCAACCATAGCAAATCCAGCCTGCATCCAGAATACCAGTGCGGCACCTGCAAGGAACCACACACCAAATATCTGCGAGTTCACGTAAGATAGTATTTCTTCACTCATATTATTTCCTCCCTAACTGAGCAAAAACTGCTCACATTTTTATCTATTAAAAAAGGCGCTGGTAGAGCATTTAACTCTATCAGCGCCTTTGCTGTATATGGAAGTCGATTTGCCTCTGATAAATCGCTCTCAAAAACCCCGGAAGTCGATCTATCGAAGATAAATCGCCTTCCAGAGGTTCTCTTTTAAGAGAACCTCCTTATTCCGAGAAGAGGAGATCTGCGTATACTGGGAATGGCCAGTACTGCTCATCTACTACTGCCTCAAGTGCATCTGAAGCCTCTCTTGCATCACTCATATCCTTAAGGATTGTCTTGTGAAGGTACTTCATAGCCTTATCAGGATCTGCAGGTACCTTTGCAAAATCTGCTTCAAGCTTGCTGCATGCAGCTGCAAGTTTATCTGTAAGGATAGCTGTATTTGTAGCTGTATTCTTTTCGTATTCAACTACAACGCCTGCTTCCTTAAGAGCAGCAGCTCTTGTGCAAAGCTCAGCAGTATAAGATGATGCTGCAGGAAGGATCTGACGATGGATCATGTCGATCATTGTACGTGCTTCGATCTCGATTGTTGCATTGTAGGTCTCTACGTGGATAGCACCTCTTGCACGAACTTCTTCCTCTGTGTATACGTTGTTCTTTACATACAGGTCGATGTTCTTCTTTGATACATATTCGGGAAGAGCATCAGCTGTAGATACAAGGTTTGCAAGACCTCTCTTTGTAGCTTCCTTAACCCATGATGCATCATAGCCGTTACCGTTGAAGATAATTCTCTGATGATCAGTAAAGGTCTTCTTGATAAGCTTCTGAAGATCTGCCTGGAAGTTCTTGCTCTTTTCAAGCTTATCTGCAAACTCTTTAAGTTCCTGAGCCATGATAGTGTTAAGTGCAATGTTAGGACCGGAGATTGACTGTCCTGAACCAAGCATACGGAACTCAAATTTGTTACCGGTAAATGCCATAGGTGATGTACGGTTTCTATCAGTATTGTCCTGAGGAATAGAAGGAAGAACATCAATACCGATCTGAATTGAATGCTTGCCTGATCCCTTGTAGGACTTACCATTGATGATACTCTGAACTACAGCGTCAAGCTCATCACCAAGGAAAATAGAGATGATAGCTGGCGGTGCTTCCTGAGCTCCAAGTCTGTGGTCGTTACCTGCAGATGCTACAGTACATCTGAGTGCTTCCTGATATTCATCAACACCCTTTACGAATGCTGCAAGGAAGAGAAGGAACTGAGCGTTTTCGCCTGGAGTTGAACCTG
Source organism: uncultured Butyrivibrio sp. (assembly GCA_947168935.1). Taxonomy (GTDB): domain Bacteria; phylum Bacillota; class Clostridia; order Lachnospirales; family Lachnospiraceae; genus Butyrivibrio. Next base: position 55,368 of record CAMVNV010000006.1, read on the forward strand.
GTTTGAAGAGGTTCACACCTGTATCTGTAGAAAGTGACCAGTTATCATGCTTACCTGATCCGTTTACTCCTGCGAATGGCTTCTCGTGAAGAAGACATACAAAACCGTGTCTGTCAGCAACCTTCTTCATGATCTCCATTGCAAGCTGGTTCTGATCGCAGGCTGCGTTAGCACCTGAGTATACAGGAGCCATCTCATGCTGAGAAGGAGCAACCTCGTTATGCTTAGTCTTGGAAAGAACACCAACCTTCCAAAGCTCTTCATCAAGGTCCTTCATGTAAGCAGCAACTCTTGGCTTGAGCTGTCCGAAATAGTGATCTTCAAGTTCCTGTCCGCGTGGTGGCTTGATACCAAAAAGGGTACGACCTGTAAGCTTTAAGTCTTCACGCTGATTGTAAAGTTCCTTATCTACAAGGAAGTATTCCTGCTCTGGACCAACCTGAGCAAGTACACGTTTACTATCTGTATCTCCGAAGAGTCTTAAGATTCTGATAGCCTGTCTTGATACCTCATCCATAGAACGAAGAAGAGGAGTCTTCTTATCAAGAGCCTGTCCTGAATATGAGCAGAAGATTGTAGGAATGCAAAGTGATCCATCTTTAATGAAAGCAAAAGATGTAGGATCCCATGCTGTATATCCTCTTGCTTCGAATGTTGCACGAAGACCTCCTGAAGGGAAAGAAGAAGCATCGGGCTCACCTCTTACAAGCTCCTTACCTGAGAAGTCCATAACGATCTTGCCGCCGCCTGCAGGAGAAATAAAGCTGTCGTGCTTTTCTGCGGTAACACCTGTCATTGGCTGGAACCAGTGTGTATAGTGTGTTGCTCCCTTTTCTACAGCCCACTGTTTCATAGCCTGAGCAATCTCATTTGC
>CAMVNV010000007.1 GCA_947168935.1 uncultured Butyrivibrio sp.
AAGAACATGGAGCACGATAGTGCGGAATGTTCGCGTGCGTAATCGAGTAGGAGCCGGCCTCGATTGTTGCCTGACATAACAACTAGTTCATGTCTTTTCATATCAATATAAATGTAAGGATATGAATTTTTTTTCAAATAATCCGACATCTATTATGGCGTTATATGTTATGGCATTTAGAATTTTGGAAAACAAAGATAATAGAAGGCTTAGTATATGAAAAAAAGAATAACAGAGTTGTTGCTAGTGCTTAACGTGGTAGTATGTATGGCAGGCTTTAGCATACAGAAAGCTTATGCCAGATCTGCATCAGATAATGTCAATGTAGTTGACTTAGCATCTATAGATGATATGGCAACTGCATCTTCTAATATCAGCATCTACGAAGAAGAGTGGTACAAAGAGGCTCTTAAGACAGGAACTCTTTCGACAGGTACCAATGGAAGATTTGAAAACTTCATAAGAAAACTTCAAAAGGGCAAAAAAGTTACTATAGCATTTATAGGCGGTTCTGTAACAGAGGGCGGCGGAGTCCTGGATCCTGCCCAGTCTTATGGCGATCAGTTTATAGCTTCTCTGACACAGAAATATCCTAAAGCCAAGATAGAGTATGTCAATGCTGGAGTAGGCGGGACATCCTCTGCTATCGGAGCTTTAAGATACGACAGGGACGTTACCAAAAAGTGCTCCAAGACTCCTGATCTTGTAGTTGTAGAGTTTTCGGTCAATGACCAGGAGGATCCTACATGCGGACGCGCATATGAAAGCCTTATAAGACAGATTCTGGAAAAAGATGATGAGACTGCAGTAGTACAGATGTTTGCTGTATTTAAGTCCAGATGGAATCTTGAAGATCTCTACAAACCGGTTGGCGATCTGTACGGAACACCTATGGTAAGCGCTAAGGACGGTACTGCAGCAGCTTTTGAATCAGGGGATCTTAATAACGAATTATACTTTAGTGATGATTATCATCCGACAGCTCTTGGTCACAAGATCATGGCTGATATACTGATGAATCTTGTGAATGAAGTTGATGATGCGGTCACAGCAGGAACTGCAACAAGGTCTATAGCTCCTGTACCTGGCACATATTTCTATTCACCTGACTTCATTGATATGAAGCTTGTAAGTAGCAAGAATTCAAATGGAGCCAAGGTTAAAGCGGGAAGCTTCTCGTTGACTGATACTCAGGTTCATGCCCTCGTCAGAAACGGTGAAGTTACATTCCCTTATAATTGGTCGCATGATGGAGGTAGTAATGAGCCATTTGTATTAGAAGTTACCTGTAAGAATATTCTCTTTGATTATAAAAAATCAATCAGTGATGAATACGGGAAAGCAGAAATTTATGTAGATGGCGAGCTTGTGGCTACCCTTGATGGAAATAAGTTTGATGCCTGGAATAACAGTTATATAGAAGTTGTTTATGATTCACAGGAAGTAGCTAAGCATAAGCTGGAAGTTAAGATGGCTGAAGAAGACAAGGATAAGAAATTCACGATCCTTGGGATAGCTTATTCTGATGAAAAGATGACCTATATTCAGGATCCGATCGTCCTAGAATATACTACAGGAAGTGAAAATATTGTTTACTAAAAAACAAGGGGCTTTTAAAGCCCCTTGAATTATTTACAGATTATTTATAGCTTTCCATTGTTTCCTTGATCGCGAAGTAAGCCGGTTTTGGTTCATAGTCTTTGTTGAAGATACGAGTGTTGGTAGTATCGCCTTCTCTGTAGTGATCTACAAGACCAAAGAGGGTTACGTTAGTGATATTGGCAGGTCCGCCTGACTGTGTATCCATATCCATAAGGAGCTTGAATACTTCACCGTATCTCTTTGCCTGCTTTTCAAACTGCTCATCTGTTTCTGTTTCAACTCCGATAGAAAGCTCTGTGATCTGAATCTCAAGATCGAGCTCAGCAAACTTGGTGATAGCAGTTTTGATCATAGTATCGTTTGGATAGTCAATGCCCCAGTAGCCCTGCATTCCGATGCCATCGATAAGACCTTTTTCCTTGAGATGACTGCACAGATCATAGATGGCCTGAGTCTTAGGAGACTGGTATGTATTGTAGTCGTTGTAGAAGAGTTTAGCACCATCTGTTACATATTTTCTTGCATAGGTGAATGCCATCTCTACATAATCTTCACCGATAGTATCGTACCATGGGTTTGGATCCTGTCCGCACATGGTTCTGCACATGAAATAGCTGTCAGGATCGTAAGCGTCAGGTTCTACAGCTTCATTTACAACATCCCAGCAATAGATAACTCCGGGATATTCGTCCTGACAATGGGTTACAAGCTGCTTGATATAGCTTTCCATTCTAAGAAGCATAGTGTCTTTATCAACATATTCACCGTCATCTGTATAACCTTCTCTGAAGAACCAGCCGGGAGCCTGAGTGTGCCATACAAGAGTGTGACCTCTCATCTTCATGCCGTTTTCCTTGCACCATTCAAGGGTAGGATCGATGGATGCAAAGTTAAGAACGGGCTCTTCATTACCATTTTTAAGATTGTCCTGAGAACCGAACTGATCAAGGATATAGCAGCTCTTCATAAGATTAGTCATGGTGCAGCTGTTAAAGTGAGTCTTGCACATCTCCATGTATTCAGGAATGTTGAGTGTCTGGTTTTCAAGAGTGCTTCCGTTTATTCCAACTCCAAGGCTGAAATAATCCGTGCACAGGTCTTTTAACGGAACAACTTCCTGAGATACTTCAGTAGTACGGGCATCTTCATCGCTAGAAGTACCAGTTGAAGAGTTGGCTTCTGTCTGGGTAGAAGCGGAGTCTGCATTATTAACTGAGGTGTTGTCTGAAGAAGATGTACCTTCGGTGGAAGTATTTGTAAGTGATGCTTCGTTGCCGGCAGTTGTGGCAGTGCCTGAACAGCCTGATAGAAGAGCGATTACTAGCGCCCCCGATAGTAATTTGCGTATTTTCATATTGCCTCCCGTGTTTATAGTTTTTGCTGGTTGTTATGACGAATATACAGTATCTATCGGCGCTTATCTAATCAGTTGTTGTTATTCGTTTGCGGTTGATTGCTTTTTTTATATAAGAACATCTGTATTCTTCTTGAATATCTGTATTCTTCTTGAATGCTTGGAATTGGAATTTCGAATCTGAAATTAGTGAATATATGACTTCTTGAATGTAAATTACAAAAAAGCGCATTTACTGCGTGTTTCGTAATTCGATGAATCGGTTGGCAATAGAGCCTTCGACGAAGTCGAACACAACCTACTCTATTGCTGCATTCTTGAACTTTATGTTCAAGAATATATGTATTTTGATGAAATTGTTAACTGATCAGCGCATAGTATTGTAGGATATATTCGCTTTGTGCATCGGAATCTTCTTATCTTGTTAAAATTGATGCTTTAAAAAATGTGTGAAAACTTGTGATTCATCAAAAAATGTGAGGACGCATATTTTTGATGCAAATTTTGAATCTTCTTTAATGATGAATAAGCTTGAAGGTGCTGTTCGTGCATCAAAATTTGAAATATGCTTGGGTTTTGATGAAGAGACGCAGCTTAAGCTAAGAAGAGGTGCATCGATTTGGCCTGAATATAGTACTATTGATGCGAATTCCTCTCAAGGAAGAAAGAATTTAAGACTATATAAAGTAACTCGATCTGTTATTGTGTTAGCATTATATCCGTTCCGACATAAGACCTTAAAGTTAGGTATAATGGTGTTGTCACGTTAAATAGCAGATTAGAGAAGGAACCGAAATGAATATAATCAGAAAAGGTCATGCACCGGTAATGGAGCAGCATAAACACGAGAACGGGATGGAATATCTTACATTCCCTTCTCTATCAAATACAGGTATAGTAAGTCATTCTTTCAGCACCAGAATAGGTGGAGCATCTAAGGGGTGCTATAGTGAGACTAATTTCAGCTTCACAAGGGGAGATGTCAAGGAAGATGTTGAAGAAAACTATAGGCGTATGGCTCAGATACTAGGCTTTGGACGTACACTGGAGCATTTCGTAACAACATTTCAGACTCATACTACAAACGTAATGCGCATTACGCCAGAAGATATGGGTAAGGGGGTCTGCAAAGACAGAAACTATGTAGATGTTGACGGTATGATCACAAATGAGCCGGGGATAATCCTTACAACTTTCCATGCAGACTGTCCGCCGGTATATTTTGTTGATCCTGTGCATAAAGCTATTGGTCTGTCTCACTCAGGCTGGAAGGGAACTGTAGGAAAGATTGGAGCCAAAACTGTTGAAGCTATGACAAGGGAATTTGGAACAGATCCTGCTGACCTTGTATGTGCTATCGGACCGTCTATATGTGTCTCTTGTTATGAAGTTAGCAGTGATGTGGCTGAAAAGTTCATAGAAGAGTTCAAAATAGAACAGGTTCCTGAGTATACAACCTATGGATGTGATGATGTAACAGGGGCAAGTTCTAGTGATCTAAAGCATGAATTAACACACCCAATTCTTTATGGTAAAAATGATGGAAAATATCAGCTAGATCTCTGGGAGGCGATAAGGTTGACTTTGATTGAAGCAGGTGTAAGACAGGAGAATATTTCTGTTACGGATATATGCTCTCATTGCAATCCGGATTACCTTTTTTCCCACAGAACCACTGGAGATGCCCGCGGGAACCTGGCCGCATTTTTGGCATTGAATATCTAAGAAATATTATTATTTCATCCGATATACTTTTTGGTATTGTATTTTTTATTGCCATTTTTACCAAAAATGAAGTACAATATATATAAATTTTTCCTAAAAACATTACTTTTAGTATTTATTCATATTTTTATATCCCGGAGGTATACGTATGGCTAAAACTAAGTCCAGGTCAGCTTTTGACAAGGAATTATTTAAACGTAGTGTCTTATACAATATCAAAACTCTCTATCGCAGAACTTTAGAAGAAGCAACTCCCCAACAGATATATCAGGCGGCCAGCCTTGCAATCAAAGACCAGATAATCGATTACTGGATGGATACGCAGAAAGCCCTGGAAGAACAGGATCCTAAGATCGTGTACTATATGTCCATGGAATTTTTGATGGGAAGAGCTTTTGGTAATAACCTTATTAACCTTCGTGCTTATGAAGGCGTTGGTAAAGTAATGGATGAGCTTGGGGTGGACCTTAACCTGATCGAAGATCAGGAACCGGACCCTGCTCTTGGTAATGGAGGTCTGGGAAGACTTGCAGCATGCTTCCTTGATTCACTGGCTTCACTTAATTATGTGGCTTACGGATGCGGAATCCGTTATAAATACGGTATGTTCCGTCAGGAGATACATGATGGATATCAGGTGGAAAAGCCGGATGACTGGCTTGCTAACGGCAATCCGTTTGAGCTTCGTCGTCAGGAATATGCCAAGGAGATCAAGTTCGGCGGATACGTAAAGATGTATCAGGACGAGAACGGAAGGACTATGTTCAAGCAGGAAGATTATCAGGCTGTAAAAGCGATCCCTTACGACCTTCCTGTTCTTGGATATGGTAACGATGTTGTCGATACTCTTCGTATCTGGGATGCTGAGCCTGTCAGTGATTTCCATCTTGATTCATTTGATAAGGGTGACTATCAGAAGGCTGTTGAGCAGGAGAATCTTGCGAAGCAGATCTGCGAAGTTCTTTATCCTAATGATAATCATATCGCGGGCAAAGAGCTTAGACTTAAACAGCAGTACTTCTTTATCTCTGCATCAGTTCAGACTGCAGTTCAGAAGTACTTAAGACATCATGATGATATAAGAAAGTTCTATGAAAAGAACGTATTCCAATTAAATGATACACATCCGACAGTTGCAGTAGCAGAACTCATGAGAGTTTTAATGGATGATTATTATCTTGAGTGGGATGAAGCATGGGATATAACAACTAAGACATGCTGTTATACTAACCATACTATCATGGCTGAAGCTCTTGAGAAGTGGCCTCAGGATCTTTTCCAGAGACTTCTTCCTCGTATATATCAGATCGTTGAGGAAATCAATAGAAGATTTAATATAGAAATAGTAAACAGATACTCAAATGATCCGAAGGTAAGTATTGATGAAAAGATCCGTAAGATGGCTATCCTTTATGATAACCAGGTACGAATGGCTCACCTTGCTATCGTAGGAAGCCATTCAGTTAACGGTGTTGCAAAGCTTCATACTGAGATCCTTGAAAAGAGAGAATTAAAGGATTTCTATGAGATGATGCCTGAGAAGTTCAATAACAAGACTAATGGTATCACTCAAAGAAGGTTCCTTATGCATGCAAATCCTCTTCTTGCAAACTGGTGTACCAAGAAGGTTGGAGACGGCTGGATTACAGACCTTACAGTTCTTAGCGGTCTTAAGAAGTCAGCCGATACTGCTAAAGCCCAGAAGGAATTCATGGCGATCAAGAAAAAGAACAAGGAGCGTCTTGCAAGGTATATTCTGCAGCACAATGGTATTCAGATCGATCCTGATTCTATTTATGACTGTCAGGTAAAGAGACTCCATGAGTATAAGCGTCAGCTACTTAATATACTTCATGTAATATACCTTTACGATAAGATTAAGACAGATCCGAAGTTCGATATGCCAAAGCAGACCTTCATCTTTGGTGCAAAGGCAGCAGCAGGTTATAGGATAGCTAAGCTTACCATTAAGCTTATTAATTCTGTAGCAGATGTTGTTAATAATGATCCGGATGTAGATGGCCGCATCAAGGTTGTATTCATAGAAGATTACAGGGTATCGAATGCTGAGCTTATCTTTGCTGCAGCAGATGTATCCGAGCAGATCTCAACAGCAAGTAGAGAGGCATCAGGAACAGGTAACATGAAGATGATGCTCAACGGCGCTGTTACTATCGGTACTATGGACGGTGCTAACGTTGAGATCGTAGGCGAAGTTGGTAAAGAAAATGCATTTATCTTTGGTCTTTCTTCTGATGAAGTTATTGAGCATGAGAGGAAAAATGACTATGATCCTATGACTATCTATACTAAGGATGCTGTGATCAAGAAAACTGTGGATCGCCTCATTGACGGAACCTTCAGTAAGGATAAAGAGCTTTTCAGACCGCTTTGGAATTCTCTTCTTAATACAAAGGATACAAGTAAGGCAGATACTTATTTTATCCTGAAAGATTTCCATTCATATACTGATGCTCAGGCAAGAGTTCGTAAAGCTTATGAAGATAAGGCAGGATGGGCTAAGATGGCTATGCTTCAGACAGCATGCTGCGGTAAGTTCTCATCTGACAGAACTATTGAAGAGTATGTCAAGGACATATGGCATCTTGATAAGATCAAGGTTTGATCATACCGACCCCTTACAGTTATAACATGGCTGTAAGGGGCCTTATTTTTTACATTAATTTCGCAACTTGATTATAAATGCATATAATTGTATATTTATAAAAGTGAGATTGTATACACGTATATCGTTCGTGTTTTGATTTCATACAAGTACTATTTAATTGATAAACGTTGTAAAGATGTAAACTGGTTGGGACGAGTCATTATATCCCGACATCTATGTATGGCAGGAGGTTCAGATGATAACTACGACAAAAACAGGCGCTTATCTTGTAAACGGCACAGATCTTATCGAAGATGGTGCAGGGGCTTTAGAAGCCGTAGCAGCTAAAACAGGCAAGACCCCGGATAAGGAAGAAGCTAAAAAAGGCACTATAGCCTATAATATTCTCAAAGCCCACAATACTTCGGGCAATATGGAGAATCTTCAGATAAAGTTCGACAAACTTACATCCCACGATATTACATATGTTGGAATCATACAGACAGCAAGGGCATCAGGACTTACAAAGTTCCCGATTCCTTATGTTCTTACAAACTGCCATAACTCACTTTGTGCAGTAGGCGGAACTATCAATGAAGACGACCACATGTTCGGTCTTACAGCAGCCAAGAAGTATGGCGGAATGTACGTTCCACCTCATCAGGCTGTTATTCACCAGTTTGCAAGAGAAGTCCTTGCTACAGGCGGCGGTATGATCCTTGGATCTGATTCACATACTCGTTATGGTGCGCTTGGAACCATGGCTATGGGTGAAGGAGGACCAGAGCTTGTTAAGCAGCTCCTGAGCCAGACTTACGATATCAAGATGCCTGGCGTTATAGCTATCTATATGACAGGAGAGCCTGTAAAGGGCGTTGGACCTCAGGACGTAGCTCTTGCTATCATCGGAGAAGTATTCAAGTCAGGCTATGTTAAGAACAAGGTTATGGAGTTTGTAGGACCTGGCGTAGCTAATCTTTCTGCTGATTTCAGAATTGGCGTTGATGTTATGACAACAGAGACAACATGCCTTTCATCTATCTGGCAGACAGATGAAGAGATTGAGAACTTCTATGAGATCCATGGAAGAAAAGAGGACTATAAAAAGCTTACTCCTTCTGATGTAACATACTATGATGGCGTTGTTAAAGTTGATTTAAGCACTATCAGACCTATGATTGCTATGCCTTTCCATCCTTCTATGGCATATGAGATTGATTTTGTTAATGCAAACCTTGAGCAGATGCTTCACGAAACAGAGGAAAGAGCTAAGGTTTCATTTGGTGATAAGATCGAGTACTCTCTTAAGGATAAGATCGTTGATGGCAAATTCCTTGTAGATCAGGGTATCATCGCAGGCTGCGCAGGCGGCGGATTTGAAAATATCTGTGCTGCAGCTGATATCATGAAGAATCAGTACATTGGTGCAGATAAGTTCACTATGTCAATCTATCCTGCATCAACACCTATTTATATGGAACTGCTTAAAAACGGCGTTGCAGCTTCTCTTCTTGAGACTGGAACAGTTCTTAAGACAGCTTTCTGCGGACCTTGCTTTGGTGCCGGAGATACACCTGCAAACAATGCATTCTCTATCCGCCATTCAACTCGTAACTTCCCGAACAGAGAAGGTTCAAAGGTTCAGAACGGACAGATCTCTTCTGTTGCACTTATGGATGCAAGATCTATTGCAGCAACAGCTGCTAATAAGGGCTTCCTTACACCTGCAACAGATTTTGATGGAGAATACAATAAGTATACATACCACTTTGATGCAAACATCTATAAGAACCGTGTATTTGATTCACACGGTGTTGCAGATCCTGACGCTCAGATCCAGTTTGGTCCTAACATTAAGGACTGGCCTAAGATGGAGGCACTTCCAAAGAATCTTGTACTTAAGGTTGTATCTGAGATTCACGATCCTGTTACAACAACAGATGAGCTTATTCCTTCAGGTGAGACATCATCTTACAGATCAAATCCTCAGGGACTTGCAGAGTTTACTCTTTCTAGAAAAGATCCTGAGTATGTTGGTCGTGCTAAGGATATCCAGAAAGCTGAGACAGCGCTTGTTGCAGGAGAAGATCCTTTCAAGGCAGTACCTGAACTTGAAGATGTAATAGAGACTATCAAAAAGTCCGGCGCAGATGTTAAAATAGATGTTGAAAGCGTAGGATTTGGTTCAACCATTTTTGCAGTAAAACCAGGTGATGGATCAGCTCGTGAACAGGCTGCTTCCTGCCAGAAGGTTCTTGGAGGATGGGCTAACGTAGCCAATGAATATGCTACAAAGCGTTATCGTTCCAACCTCATTAACTGGGGTATGCTTCCACTTATAATTGAAAAAGGCGACCTTCCATTTAAGAATCTTGACTACATCTTCCTTCCTGACGTAAGAAAAGAAGTTGAGGACAAGGCTGATACTATTAAAGCAGTAGCTGTAAGTGGCGGCCTTACTAAAGAGTTCACTATGACTCTTGGTGATCTTACAGATCATGAAAGACAGATCATTCTTGATGGCTGCCTTATCAATTTCAACAGACAATAATCGTACGAAATAACAAATACAATGTGGGGAGATGGCTTGAATTATGTTTACGCATAAGAAAAGAGGCTTTCGTTTCGTAGCACTTGTTTCCTGTATAGTACTTGCCTGCGGATGTTCAGAGGATGTTACTTCTATTAATCCTATTACTGATACTATACAGGAGGATGCGCTTGTTACACCGGATCCGGCTCTTTCGACTGCTGCAAATATACAGAGCATCTCTCCTTGCATATTAGTTGATCAAAATGGCTACAGAACAGGCGCTTCCAAGGCTGTTCTGTTTAAAAGTGATGATCCTGCCAGCACCCTGCACCCATCTGTTTTTGAGATTCGCAAGGCTGTAGATGATACTACGGTTTTTACTGCGTCTATCTCATGGCCGGAAGATGGGACTGTTGGGTGCGGTTTTTTTACTGATTTTCAGACAGACGGAGACTACTATATTTACGCAGAAGGTCTGGGATACTCATGCTCCTTTTCCATAGGGGATGATGTATATGACACTATTTATAAGAGTGCACTGCGGCAGTTCTACCTTAACAGGTGCGGCATCGCTCTGACGCAGGAGTATGCGGGGGACGACGCAAGAGGAATATGCCACTCGGATCTTGCAACACTTGAAGAGAATAGTTCCGTAACCCTTGATATAACGGGGGGATGGCATCTTGATTCCAATGCGGACAGGGATGTTGAGACAGGGTGTCTTATTATAGATAATCTTCTTTTTGCCTACGAAATGAATCCGGATGTATTCACTGATGATTGCGGCATACCTGAAAGTTCTAATGGTGTTCCGGATATGCTTGATGAAGTCAGGTATGAAGTCAATTGGCTTTTGAAGATGCAGGATACTGGAACCGGCGGTGTTTATACATCTGCCCTGACTAATGCTAAGAAGGGTGAGAACCTCTCCATGGCAGCTGTGGTGGTTACTAAGGTTACGCCTGAGTCAACGGTTAACTTTGCTGCGACCCTTGCTTGGTGTAGTTATGTTTATGCTGAGATCGATTCTGTTTTTTCCAAAAAGTGTCTTATGGCAGCAGAAAGTGCTTATGATGCAGCAGCGTCTATGGGAGCACTTGGAAAAAACGATGCATCATTCCTTGCAGCGGCACAGCTTTACAGGATGACAGGGGAAAAGACTTATGAAAATTGTCTTTCAACATATTTTAAAAGCAGTACTTTTGAGGCGGATTTTATATTAAAGGATTATTTATTTCTAGGCGGTATCTGCTATCTTAAGACGACTAAGCCTGTAAATAAGGATGTGTGCTCGAAGATCATGAATGCTCTTATCGGGGAAGCTGAGACGATTAGCGTTGCATCCAAAAAGTCTGACTATATGGTTTCAACTGATGACTATGAAGATGTCGCTTCGCTTCTTCGTAACATGAGGTGCCTTACTGTGACTAATCACATTATCTATAGTCAGGAATACGTTGAGATAATTGAAAATCACGCCCATTTCCTTCTTGGAAGCGGGCCTACCGGTGCTAATCTTGCAACGGATAATACTGAGTATACCTATAAGGATTACGGAAGCAGTAAAGGGATTTTGTATGATCCTATTATGGATGCGGAGTTTTTGATACTTCTTAGTGCTATCATGTAAGGTTTAAGAAATGATGAGGGCTTTAGCGTATGATAGCCCAATGAATTCATGATGTATTAGTATAAAAATTTGATTAGAAACATAAAAAGAGCCTTGATATAATCCCGATTGCTGGTGAATCTGGCAATTTTCGGTATTATTTCAAGGCTCTTTATAATAGACTATTATTGATTATGGTATATAGCTTAAGGTCTTTTATCCCTGCTCATTTAAGTTTCTGGTATAAGCTTCCTGCATCATGTTACGGAAGTACTCGTGAACCTGCTTCTGATCTTCCTTGGAAAGTTCACTGAAGCGAACCGGTGGAAGGTATTCAAGAACTACTTCATGTGCCTTTAAGAATGGAAGGTGGTTTTCGAATATATCACGAGTATGTGTAACTATCATAGGAACGATAGGGCAGTCAGTGCGCTGTGCCGGCTTGAAGCTTCCCTTGTGGAATTCCTGAATAGTTGTTTCATCCTTACTTCTGGTTCCTTCAGGATAGATGCAGACTGAGATTCCGCTTTTGATCTTGTCGATTGCTGAGAAGATGATCTGAGCACTCTGCTTAACATCGCTTCTGTCCATGAAGAGGCAGTCAAGGAAGAGCATCCACCAGGAAAGGAATGGAACTTTTAAGAACTCTTTCTTGGCAATGTAGCCTGTAGGTCTAGGAACTCTTGGGTAGGTTACTACTACGTCGAAGTAGCTTAAGTGGTTACCAATATAAAGGACTGCTTCATCCTTTGGAACATTTTCTTCGCCTTTGACAACAAGCTTAACTCCGCTTAAAAATGCTACGACTCTGAAAGCCCAGGATACGATGGCAAGAGAGCTTTTTCTCATGGCATCCTTGTTGATAAGTCCGATAAGAAGCTCGATTAGATAAAGTGGAATTGATACTATAAAAAATAAAAGAAGAAATATTGCAGTTAATATAAATCTGATCATTGTAATCCTTTCATACAGGGTAAAATGTGTTTGCAAATGCCGCTTTTGTGATTTATAGTTAACAAAACCGCATTCGCAGATTTATTATAGTTTAGGTGGACATAATAGGTCAAATTTAACATGGGAGATTGCATATGCTACTTATCAAAAATGGTTATGTAATGGATCCTGAGTCCGGCAAAGAGGGAGCGTCTGATATCCTTATTTCGGATGATGGGATCATAGCTGATATCAAGGAAAAGATTAATGAAGCTGATTTATCCGGCTTAAATAATCTTGAAGTTATTGATGCAGATGGCCTTATAGTTACAGCAGGTCTCATCGATGGGCACGTTCATTTCAGAGACCCTGGCCAGACATACAAAGAGGATATAATAACAGGAGCAGCTTCTGCTGCAAAGGGCGGATACACTAGTGTCATCATGATGGGTAACACCATTCCTCATATGGATAACCCTGATACATTAAAATACGCTCTTGAAAAGGGCCATGCCACAGGAATTCATACTTATGTTTGCGGTAACGTGACTATGGGTATGGAGGGAAAAGAGCTTACTGATATGCCTGAGCTTTTAAAGGCTGGGGCAGTTCTTTTTACAGATGATGGAAAACCTGTAATCGAAGAAAGCCTTATGAAGACTGCATGTGAAAATGCAGCAAGGCTTTCAAAAGTGATAAGTCTTCACGAAGAAAATCCACAGTATATAAAAGAAAATGGAATAAATTCCGGCGAGGCTGCTGAAAATCTGGGGCTTACCGGTTCAGATCGAATGGCTGAGATCTCTATGGTTGAAAGAGATATAAGGATTGCCAAAGAGGCAGGATGTGCTCTTACAATCCAGCATATAAGCACAAAGGAAGCAGTTGAGCTTATAAGGCAGGCAAGAAAGGAAGGCGCCAAGATACATGCTGAGGCAACGCCTCATCACTTCACTCTTACAGATAGCGCTGTAGCTGTTCATGGAACTCTTGCCAAGATGAATCCGCCTCTTAGAAAAGAGAGCGACCGTATGGCTATTATTAACGGTCTTAAAGACGGAACTATAGATATGATCGCAACTGATCATGCACCTCACAGCGTAGAGGAAAAGGCTAAGGACTTTAAGGATGCTCCAAGTGGTATCATCGGGCTTGAGACAGCTTTTTCCTTGGGACTTCGTGAGCTTGTTGATCCTGGATATCTTACGCTTATGGAACTTCTTGATCGTATGAGCAGCGCTACAGCAAGGCTTTATGAGCTTCCTGGTGGATCTGTAGCCATAGGAAAGCCTGCGGATCTTATGATCTTTGATAAAGAAGCAAAGTGGGTTGTTCCTTCAAAATTTGCATCTAAAGCAGTAAATTCTCCATTTATTGGAGAGACAATGCCAGGGGTTATAAAGTATACTATAGCAAGTGGCAAGGTGGTTTATTCAGATAAGTAAAAGAGGAGAATTATGGCAAAGCTAAAAGAAAGCGCAACAGTAATATCTCAGAGGATTCTTGCTGATGGGATATATGATCTAAGACTTGAAACAAAGATTGCAGGGGATGCAGTTCCTGGACAGTTTGTCGGAGTTTATACAGATGATAAGTCATCACTCCTTCCTCGTCCAATCAGTATCTGCGGCGTAGATAAAGAAAAAAATGAACTCAGACTTGTATACAGAGTTGTGGGTAAGGGTACAGATCTTTTTTCAAAATTATCAGAAGGTGATCATGTAGATGTGCTGGGACCTTTAGGTAATGGCTATCCCATGGAGGAAGCAGCTGGCAAGAGCGTGATTCTTATGGGCGGCGGAATTGGCGTTCCTCCACTTTTGGAGCTTGCAAAAAGGCTTTCAAAGCTTTCTGATGACAAGCGTCCAAAGGACATTAAGATAGTGATGGGATACAGGAATGATCAGACTTTCCTTGCTGATGAATTCAGAAAATATGCTGAGCTTTATATAGCTACAGATGATGGAAGCCTTGGTACACACGGAACTGTTATAGACGCTCTTAATGAACAGAGCATCGAGGGTGATGTTATCTATACCTGCGGACCTATGCCGATGCTTAGAGGAATCAAAAAGTATGCCGCAGAGCATAACATGAAGGCATATCTTTCTCTTGAAGAGAGGATGGCATGCGGCGTTGGAGCCTGCCTTGGATGCGTTGTGGCAACTAAAGAAAAAGACGCTCATTCACATGTTAATAATGCAAGGATCTGTACAGACGGTCCTGTGTTTGATGCAGAGGATGTTGATATCTGATATTGGTTAATTCATGTATAAAAAATGATATCAGTATATAGATATAAATATCTAAATACAACCTATGTAAGGTCAAGGTATATATAAGCATATAATCATAAAGACTATTGTTATTAAAAGTCATGCAGAGCATGAAATAGGAGAGAATGTGAATACTAAGATAAATATCGCAGGTGTAGAGTTCAAAAATCCGGTAATGGTTGCGTCTGGAACTTTTGGTTCAGGACAGGAATATGGAGAGTTTGTTGATCTTAATAAGCTTGGAGCAGTTGTAACTAAAGGCGTTGCTGATAAGCCATGGCCTGGCAATCCTGTTCCAAGAGTAGCAGAGACAGCAAGCGGAATGCTCAATGCAATAGGTCTTCAGAATCCGGGAATAGATGTTTTCATAGAAAGAGATCTTCCTTTCCTTCAGAAATACGATACAAGGATCATCGTAAATGTCTGCGGACATTCTGAAGAAGAGTACTTAAACGTTGTTGACAGACTTTCTGATCAGAAGGTTGATATGCTTGAGATCAATGTATCCTGCCCTAATGTTAAGGAAGGCGGAATTGCATTTGGAACTCGTCCGGATGCCCTTTATCATATTACTTCTGAGATCAAAAAGCATGCTAAGCAGCCTGTTATCATGAAGCTGTCTCCTAATGTTACGGATATAGTAGAGATGGCAAGGGCAGCAGAGAGTGCCGGTGCTGATGCAATATCACTTATCAATACGATCACAGGAATGAAGATCGATATTAACAAAAGAAAATTCGTTCTTGCCAATAAGACAGGAGGCCTTTCAGGTCCTGCGATCAAGCCGGTTGCTGTTCGTATGGTGTACAGCTGCGCTCAGGCTGTTAAGATCCCGATCATTGGAATGGGCGGAATCGCAACAGGTGAGGATGCAATAGAGTTCATGCTGGCAGGAGCTACAGGCGTTGCTGTTGGTATGATGAACTTCCATGATCCGTATTCTACCCAGAAGGTTGTAGATGGAATTAATAAGTACATGCAGGAACAGAAGGTTGATGATATTAATGAGATCATCGGCGCGGTGCATGAATGATGGCGTTGTAGCTATCTGAGCTCAGAGAGATAATAAAGAAGCGTAAAGAATAGTAAAGAAGCGTAAAAAATAGTAAAGATGCGTAAAGAATAGTAAAGAAGCGTAAAAAATAGTATAGATGCGTAAAAAATAGTAAAAAGGCGTTTCGTAGCATAACCACGAAACGCCTTTAATAATATTCAATTATGCCTGTTCAGATACCGGCTTCCAGTTTTCGAGGCCGTATTCTTTAGCTTTTTCGTCGAAGCCTTTAAGTACTGCGTCATAGGTCTTCTGGGAGATTTCAGGGAGTTTGCCGCCCCACATCTCTTCAGCCTGTTTGTAGCCTTTCAGGAATGCATCGCGCATACTTTCAAGCTTGTCAGGGTCGCCGCCTGTAAGAGCTGTAGCAAAGTCGAGAATTCTCTTGGAAGTCTCTTCAACGCTCCAATAGCCGCCCTCTGCGATATCAGCCTGAGCTTGTGCCTTGGTAGCAGGATCAACTGTATAATCGCCGCTTGCAAGGAATTTCCAGATACTGTCAGAATCACTGCCGAATACAGACTTGGCATAAGCGCCTGTCTGTTTGTCCATCATCTTCTGGACGATACTTATAAGATTCTGTTTCTGAGCTTCCTGATCAGCCTTTAGCTGCTGAACAAGAGCTGTGTTCTGGGTATAGGTTTTCTTAGAAGCTTTTTGGGTTTTGGCATCATCTGATTTCTCATATACAACACCACTGTTTTCGCTGGCAGATTTAACTTCCTTGGAAGTTTCTTCTTTTTTAGCTGGAGCAGCGGCTGGCTGATAAGAACTTTGAACTACAGACGATACATTGTTAATAGCATCAACACTCATAATTGGACTCCTTTCCACGAACTCATTGCACCTGCCTGTGCGTTACGAGTGCGTTTTTGATAATACTTCTATCCTCTTTTGCAGCTATTCCTTCGGCATAGAGCGGACTGCTAAAAAAGGTTATACTCCTACATTCTTGTTATCGGATACAATTGACTAAAACTTAATAGCCAGGTTGGGAGATTTTATGAAAATATGTATCTATAGAAATTTGATTTTCGTTAGAATAATTCCATGCAGTTAATATAAAAAACTTGGCAGAACTAGTATTTTGGTGCAAAATAAATGCGGTATAATTGATGTTAGATAAAATATTGCTATTAAGACGAGCACACGTTTTACAAATAATCCCAAGTGAAAGTGAGAAAATATGATCACAAGAAAAGCATATGCAAAGATAAATTTAGGTCTTGATGTTACAGGAAGAAGAGATGATGGATATCACATCGTTCGCATGATCATGCAGAATGTGGACATCTACGACACTCTTACATTTGAAAAAAATGACCTTGGCAAAATAAGACTTACAGCTAATAAAGATACTATCCCTACAGATGAACACAATCTTATCTATAAGGTATGTGCTCTTTTGATGGAAAAATATGGTATTAAAGAGGGCGTAGATGTACACCTTGAAAAAAGAATCCCTGTTGCAGCCGGCATGGCTGGCGGAAGTACAGACGGGGCAGCAGCTTTCTATGGAATGAAGGAGCTTTTTGATCTTCCTATAACTAGGGAAGAGATGTGCGAACTTGCAGTAAAGCTTGGCGCAGACATTCCTTACTGTATCATGGGCGGAACAATGCTCTCTGAAGGTATCGGAGAAGTTCTTACAGCTCTTCCTGATATGCCTGATTGCTACATCCTTGTAGGTAAGCCGGATATTAACGTATCAACCGGTTGGGTATATACAGAGCTTGACAGCAAAGAGATAGAATTCCATCCAGACATCGACGGAATGTGCGATGCTATCAGAAATGGCAATCTTGGCGGCGTATGCCAGCGACTTTCCAATGTACTTGAACCTGTTACTAAGAGTAAATATGACATTATAGGCAAGATCGAAGCACTTATGGAAGACGGCGGCGCAGTCAGATCCATTATGACAGGAAGCGGCCCTACAGTATTTGGAATCTTCGATGATGAAGATAAGCTAAAAAAGGCTTATGACAAGGTTAAAGAAAGCGGCTATTGCCCTGAACTGTTCATGTCAAAGCCGGTAAATCCTAAATACTAATACTTATAAACTCAAACTACCCACTTGCACGGACCTGTAAAGACTTTGTGAATGCCGGTCTGTCCAAGTGGGTAGTTTGGGTTATTGGTCTAAAGCCAGTATACTGACTCATTCATATTTGATCAAATCTGAATGAGTCAGCACTCTAAGAATCTTAGCTTACTGTAAATAATCCATTAAACATTTCGGGCGTTATCTTATTGGCATTTTCATGCTTGGAAGTGTCCTTTACATAACTTAATAAGCTTTTATGAAGGGCGTATGCTTCCTTGACATTAGTAGTTATAAGTCTTGGAATATCGGAGGTGCAGACGAGTATATAAGAGTCTGTGCCTTCTATTTGTATCTCGTATAATAGTCCTAAGCGGTGACTTCTGCTGGCATTGTCTATAGTAGCGACTATAGGTTCTATGTTTGTATCATCAAGAATAGTAGATCTTGACGCTGTCACGATCTCATACCAGTTAGGCTCAGAGTAGGTGCGTGTATTAAAGGCTTTAAGGGCAGGGCTTGCATCATCTATGGACAGGCCTAGTGTTCCTACAGCTACGGGCTTATTCATGCTCTCTGAGATACTCTTGAACATAGGATAGCACCAAAAGTCAGTGCAGTATGTACCGGCAATTGAATTGGTATTTTCCTTATCCTGTAGATATAGAAGGACATTGTGACCTTCTTGTACCTTACTGATAGCAGCGGCGGCGCTGGTTGTAACATATGGGTCATCTGAAAAAACTGTGGCAGCAGATGATATGACGCTGTCAGGGATCTTGGGATATGAATAGAGCGTATATGTATTAGCTGCAAGTATATTATTACTATTACTACAACTTGAGCTATCTATAAGATATAGTTTGAGTTCATATCTTTCTGGAGTAGAGCTTTCTGGGAAGGTCAGCGTAACTTTTGGAAGAGTGATCCTTCCCTGAGAATCAATATGAGGAATTTTAATAATAGTACTGTCAATAATTGTACTGTTATTGATAGTGGCGTCAATAATAGTGCTGCTATTCATAGTATTGTTATTGATAGTGGCGTCAATAATAGTGCTGCTATTCATAGTATTGTTATTGATAGTGTTGCCAATAATAGTATTGCTATTGATAGTACTGTTATTGATAGTGCTGTCAGAAGTAGCATTATCAATAGCCTTAGTATTTGTTTCGCTCTCATTAGGACAGGAGATGAGTAATACTTTGAGCATCATATCAGGATGTATGTTCTTATCATAATAGGCTATCATCGGCTCAAAGGTGAAGCTTTCACCGGGGGTATGGATATAGCTTCTAAACCTTGCCATCACAACGATATCGTCCCATGACTGTCTGAACTTTTCGGGGGATATAAGGCCTTTATTTTCCATAAGAGAATTAAGGATTCCTATAAGGGCTGTTCCCTGTCCCGCATAGTCCTGAAGATCCAGAAGCTGGGTTCCAGCAAGGTATCTGGATGCAAGTGCGTCCTCCATCTCATGCTTATAACATTGCATAGCAAGTGCTCCGGAATTTTTGAAAAACTTCCCGGCATTTGAAAAAAGCCCCATCCTAATGGCATTATCTTTAAGAGCGGCGATATTGTGGGCTTTGAGGACTCCTGTGTAGTGATCTATCTCATCGTAGTCAGGATAGGTCTCGAACTGACCTGTTTCATGGGAGATGACAGGTATGTGAGGGATCAGCTCCTCCTTTGATGTAAGAGCAACTTCCTTGACAGTAGTACCAAACTGGATGGTGGTTGTAGATGCAGGTTCTGAAATATCAGATTTCAAAATACCAGAACCTGTAATAGAAGGTTCTAGAATATCAGATTCTGAAATATCAGGTTCTGGGTCATTAGATCTGGATCTATCTGCCTTAGTACTGTCTGATTCTAAAATACCAGTTTCATTGTTTATATTATTTTGTTCCGTGATAAGATCAGGTCTTATATTGGCATCATAAGTATAGTCTGCTCTTGGAGGCATAATCTGGATATGTCCAGAAGGCCCGTCGCACAGGGCATAGGAACCTCGTATGAGCCTGTCTGTGGAGAAGCGTACTCCTACAAAGAAGTCATCTTCCGGCTGGATGTTGGGGGAGAACTGGAATGTATTGGAGCCCTGAGTATACAGAAGGTCTGGATTAATCATCTTAAATCCTGCAAGGAGCTTACCAAGAGCCTTGGGATTACCCCAAAGTTCGTTGCCACATCCAAACATGCAAAAAGAAGGGTGAGACGCAAATAAAGATATCATGCGATATCCTTCCATAGTAAGGTACTGCTGCATTGTAGCATCATATCCCTCTTCATCTTCCATGAGCCAGGAACCCCATATCTCCATCTCACTCTGTATCACGATTCCAAGAAGATCGGCAGCAAGAAAGGCTGCATCAGGCGGTGTACAAGAATGGAATCTATAATGATTGATCCCCCACCTTCTTGATATCATCATGTCATATAGCCATCCACATGCGTTCATAGGAGCAAAACCTGTCATAGGAAAGAGAAGACCGCAGTGTCTTCCTCTTAGGAAAATAGGACGGTTGTTTAACAGAAGATCATTGCCATCTGCTCTCAAATTTCTAAGTCCGCATACAGCTTTGGTGCTGTCAAGGACAGATCCGCTTTCATCGCATAGATCTATATCAAAAACATACAGGTAAGGAGTGAATGTATCCCATTCAAATACACCCTTATCTGAAGCAGTAAGGTCAAGCTCATAGGTAAAAGAACATATGTTAGTATCTGAGCAATTATCAGAAATACCATCATGGGTATTACCAGAGTAATTATCAGAAATACTATCATTGTTATTATCTGAATCAGTTTTTATATAGCTGGTATTTGCATATTTGGCATTTATATACTTAGTATCTGCATGGCCAAAAGATTTAGAATCAGTGCTGGAAGACTCTGTAAATTCCTGAGGTTCAATAATATCTTCTGTTATCTTGAGGTATTCTTTTAATATATCATAATTTGTTCCCTTGGCGGCAATGCTTATATCATCTCTGAACTTCTTAAACTCCGATGGATCAGCATCTTTATTTAGATACTTGTCCAGAAGCTTACATAAAGAAGTGCGGACTTTGATATTAACCTTATCAGAAGGGCAGTTTTTAGCTACACCTATGGTAAGATATGCTGACTTCTTGTCATAGTCAGCTTTTACGCTTGCAGATACGATATGAGCCTTATTGGTGCACTTAATATACACATCTCCAAGGATACCGCTCCAGTTGGTCTGTGTATCTTTGGATGTCAGGTGCCCTCCTGGGCATGGATAGTTCTTGTTATCTATTTCTATCTGTATGAGGGTACCTTCTCTCGTGAGATATGAAGTGATGTCATATACGTGAGGTGCTATAAGAGAGTCGCGCCTTCCGACAGGCTGTCCGTCTATATAGAGCTTGGTGATACGGCTCCTTTCTATACTAAGAATATATGAATCATATCCTTGTGGTATAGTCATCTGCCTGCTTAGCATTACTACGCCGCTGTATTCATGCTCATCTGTAAGATTACCTGTATCACGCCCTTGTGTATGCGGTGCTATTTTTGATGCCTGAATTGTCCCCGGAACAGACAGATTGGATGAAGGAATATCTGTTCCTTCAAAAGAGCAGTTAAAGCTGCCATTTAACGATATTATCATGTAAATGCTCCCCCTGAATGCAATTAGTCTTTGTATGCTGTACCCGCTTCATTTATAATATCATCATGATGTTTAAGATACTATTACTAATAATCCTTTGTACTTAGCAAAAATGACCATTTGTGTTAGTGCGGTCATAATATATGCAATATATTAAAACTTCCCACTTTGGTGATACTGCATCGTCCTAGTGGGAAGTGACATGATTTAAACTCGGGAGGAACTTATGGTAGCAAATGAAAACTGGGAAAATGTAAGGATACTTGGAAGGACCCCTGTAACAGATACAGGGCTTGATCTTATCTGGTCAGGAAGCGGCGTCGAATTTATATTTAGAGGTTTAGAGCTTGGAATCAAGATAACAGGAGGAGATTCTGTCTATCAGCCGTGGATAAGCCTTCTTGTTGACGGAGCATGGATCATGCATATGCCTGTTCAGGAAGGTACCAATAAAGTTATGATGCTCAAAGGACTTGATCCAAGCATAGCTCACAACATAAGAATAGTCAAAGATACACAGGCAATGCCTGATGATAAAGATTCATTTGTTATTTTAAATTCACTTGTATACGAGGGTGAAATAAGTAAGACTCCTGATTACAGGTACAGGATCGAGTTTGTAGGAGACAGTATCACAAGTGGCGAGGGACTTCTTGGAGCACATGATGCCATGGACTGGATAAGTCCTTATTTTAGCGTAGAGAATCACTACGGCGTGATGACAGCAGCTTCTCTGAATGCAGAGTACAGGCTTATATCCCAGAGCGGATGGGGAACTGTGAGCGCATGGGATAATAACCCATACTGCACACTGCCGCTTGTTTATGAGAGTACAAGGTGCGAAAGAGGCGTTTGTGACAATGACTTTAGTTGTTGGAGTGCAGATGCTGTAGTCATAAATCTTGGAACCAATGACGAGGGATCTTTTCACACTCCGGAGTTTATAGACCCTGCAACTGGAGAGAGCTATAAACTTGGACTTTTAGATGATGGAAGTTATAAGCCTGAAGATATCAGGAAGGTTCAGGAAGGCGTTATCTCTTTTCTTAAAACTTTGAGAAAAGATAATCCCAAAGCGCAGCTTGTCTGGGTATATGGAATGCTTGGAGCTGGCATTGGTGAATATATTAAAAAAGCTGTTGAAGAATATGTATCAGCTACTGGTGATAAGAAGGCTTCATATCTTGCCTTACCTGATACTAAGGAAGATGGCTTTGGTTCAAGACAGCATCCGGGTCCTGTAAGTCACAAGAATACTTCAGAAGTTATTTCTGCATATCTTAAGCAGCTGCTTAAATAGCCGATATATAGATATATGAATAACCAGTTTTTGGGCTGGGTGGCATGGCGTAATAAGCGCCTGCTTTGGTTATGTTTTATGAGGTATTGTTATGGGCTATTCAGTTACATCGAATACGTATCTACGTAATCTTTATGGAAATAATAAGGATTATATAAACGGTAATACAAGGTCTCAGGCTTCCAAGAAGACAGTTATAAGCGCTGATTCACAGGCTCTTGCTAAGGGCGCTAAGATCATGACAGGGCTTGATTATGGAAGTAAGGCCAAAGATGACGACATTGAAAATTCTCTTCTTGGTAATAATCTGAAGGCTTTTATTGATTCATATAATAACACCTTGAATTCAGCTTCAGGATCTGAACTTAAGGATATAAAAAAGCTTGCAGGTAAATTGAAGGATTTTAGCAAGGAGTATGAGACTGAACTTAGTAAGCTTGGGATTACCTTTGATGATAACGGATATATGTCACTGGCATCGGCAGCTGTAGAAAATCTTGATAACAAAAAGTTTGAGAAGATATTTGGACAGGATTCTGATTTTACAAAGACAGTGAGGACACTTGCCAAGAAGCTTTACAGGCATATAGATGCATCAGTTTGAACTGCTTTAATTATTTTCATTAATTTGGTAAGATGTATTACAACCTAATAGAAAATTTAGACACCCCATTGCCGCCGGTAATGGGGCCTTAGTTGTGGGAGAAATTAATATAAAGGGTTTAGAAGAAGCGTGCTAAAATAAGATGAATAACAGACCCGGGATTGATGGAAAAGTCAGCATTATAGTACCTGTTCATAACGCGATGGACTATATTGCAAATACAATAAAGATGGTGGAAGCCCAGACTTATACTAACTGGGAGCTTATACTGGTTGACGATGCATCAACTGATGACAGTGTTGAAATAATAACAAGTGCTATTGAAGAAAGCTCTTTTTCTCAGGAACACTTCGTCCTTATTCTTAAGGATAAGAATGAAAAGGCAGCAGCAGCCAGAAACACAGGCCTTGACAGGGCATCGGGAAGATATATAGCTTTTCTTGATGCTGATGACGTATGGCTGCCTGAAAAGCTTCAAAAAGAGCTTGAGTTTATGGAAAAAGAAAACGCGTCCTTTGTCTTCATGTCTTACGAATTTGGTGATGAACAGGCGCGCCCAACAGGTAAAGTCGTACGTGTTCCTGATAAGCTTGATTTTAAGCATGCCCTTTCAAGAACTGTGATCTTTACTTCAACAACACTTTTTGACACAAGACATCTTGATAAAAAACTTATATATATGCCACAGATAGAGAGCGAAGATACAGCAACCTGGTGGAGTATATTGAAAACAGGTGTTATCGCAAGAGGACTTGATGAAAATTTTGTTATTTATAGAAGACCGGCTAATTCCCTTTCATCAAATAAGCTTGTTGCAATAAAGCGTATCTGGAGACTGTATAGAGAGATAGCACATCTTAATGTCTTTTCCTCATTTATAAATCTTGTAGGATGGGCATACCGCGCAACTGTTCGAAGGATATAAGGCAGGGGGATATTAGATGTTTGAGTTTATCAAAAGATTATTTAGAAAAAATGAATTGAAAGAGAGTAACGAAGAAGTGGTTATTATAGCAGGTTTAGGTAATCCGGAGAAAAAGTATTTTGGAACAAGACATAATGTCGGTTTTGCTACTATTGATGCCCTTTGCGATAAGTACGGCATAGAGCTTACTGAGACTAAGTTTAATGCTGCATATGGCAAGGGAATGATAGGAGATCATAAGGTTCTTCTTATGAAGCCTCTCACATACATGAACAAGAGCGGCGAAGCGATAGGACCTATGTGTCATTTTTATAAAGTAAGTCCTGAAAATGATCTCATTGTAATATCGGATGATATCGATCAGGATGTAGGAAATATCAGGGTTCGCCCTAAGGGAAGCGCAGGTGGCCATAACGGACTTAAGTCCATAATTGCTCATTGCGGAACTGACGGATTCTCCAGAATAAGAGTTGGCGTTGGCCGTAAGCCTCAGGGAATGGACCTTGCTGACCATGTACTTAGTCACTTCTCCAAGGAGGAAGAAGCCGGTCTTAAGAGTGCTATTGAAAATGCCATGGCTGCTATACCTGTGATCCTCAATGAGGGTACAGATGCGGCAATGAACCGCTTTAATCGTAAGGTCGTTTAAGATAGAAAATTTAATAAAAGAATTGTAATTTAAAACATAGCTGCTATGTAGAAGCAAGCTATTAAGTAGTAATTGTAAGATGATTGAAAGCGTTAGCTATACACATCTGAAATGGAAGTGGCTAATTTTGACCCGGAAAGAAAGAGGAAAGGAATAATATGCGTGCAATAGAGGCGCCTTTGCAGGAACTTCCTGCATATACACAGCTAGATAAATACCTTGACAACCCGTTTGCCTGCGCGGAAGTTATCGGATGTCTTGATTCACAGAAGCTCCATCTGATCAACGGGCTTGGAAGTCAGGTCCGTTATCGCATAATCGTGACAGATTCTGATCTTAGGGCCAAAGAGATATTTGAAGACTATAAGTTCTATGATCGTAATGTAACGGTCTATCCGGCTAAGGACCTTATCTTCTACCAGGCTGATATTCATTCTAATGATCTTACACGCCAGCGTATCAGGACTATGCGCCGCCTTATTGAAGGCCGCCCTGTTACGGTGGTGACGACTTTTGCTGCCCTTATGAGCCCTCAGATTCCTGCGGAGGTTATCAGAAACAATATCCTTGCTCTTGATAAAAGAAAACCTGTCGATGAGCAGGATATTGCAAGAAAACTGGTTAACATGGGCTATGAGAAGGTTTATCAGGTAGAGGGCCCGGGCCAGTTTTCTGTAAGAGGCGATATCATTGATGTTTTCGACCTTACAGAAGAAAACCCATACAGAATAGAGCTTTTCGGAGATGATATAGAATCCATGAGATCTTTTGACATAATGTCTCAAAGATCACTTGAAAAGCTTGAGTCTATCGAAATATATCCTGCTTCTGAACTGATACTTACAAGACAAAGGCTTGAAGACGGTTTTGAAAAAATAACAGATGAATTCGAAAAAAGGTACGAGCAGCTTCGCTCTGAGTTTAAGACAGAGGAATCTGCAAGGCTTAAGCAGATTATAGAGGAAAAGAAAGAAGAAGCACTTGAGTATGACAATATGTCTGGACTTGAGAGCTTCCTTAGGTACTTTGTAGATAACCCTTCTACATTCCTTGAGCTTTTTAACAGCGGAAGCACCATGATCTTCATTGATGAGCCTTCCCATGTTCAGTCACAGGCTAAGGCTGTCTTTGAGGAATTCAGGGAGAGCATGATCAATAGAGCTGAGCAGGGCTACATACTTCCCGGTCAGATGGATCTTCTTTTTACAGAGGAAGAGATCATCGCAAGAATGGGCAATACAAGAAGGGTTTTGCTTGAAACTATCCCGCTTCCAACATCATTAAATCACTATGTACCAGGGGCCAGCTTTGAGATTCATGCTCAGACTATCGCTCCGTACAATAACAGCTTTGATCTTCTTGTTAAAGACCTTAAGGGGTATCACAAAAGAGGTTACAGAGTCCTGATCCTTTCAGGTTCAAGAACAAGGGCTAAGAGAATAGTTGAGGACTTAAGAGATAACGATGTGATCGCATCTTATAGTGAAGATCCCGGACGCGTTCTTCAGGCAGGTGAGATCATGACCTACTATGGCCGTATCTTAAAAGGATTTGAGTATCCGGATATTAAGTTTGCGGTTATATCTGAAAGTGATATCTTCACTGAGCACAAAAAGAAAAAGCGCAAAAAGAAAAAGCACTCTGGTGAAGCGATCTCTTCCATGGCTGATCTTCATCCAGGAGACTATGTGGTTCATGAAAGCCATGGCCTTGGTATTTACAGAGGAATCGAAAAGATCGAGACAGATCATGTAATAAAGGATTACATCAAGGTTGAGTATGCAGGCGGCGGTAATCTGTACGTTCTTGCAACAGGTCTTGATGTACTTCAAAAGTATGCTTCAACATCAGAAGATACAAACCATAAGCCTAAGCTCAATAAGCTTGGAAGTGCTGAATGGAAAAAGACCAAAGCTAAGGTCAGAAGCGCTGTTGATGAAGTTGCCCAGGACCTTGTAGAGCTCTATGCAAAAAGACAGCAGACTCATGGCTTTCAGTATGGCCCTGATACTGTATGGCAGCAGGAATTTGAGGATGCCTTCCCTTATCAGGAGACAGAAGATCAGGAAGCAGCGATTGAGGCGGTTAAGGCTGATATGAGATCCCCTCGCATCATGGAAAGACTTATCTGCGGTGACGTTGGATTTGGTAAAACTGAGATTGCTATTAGAGCAGCATTTAAGGCGGTTCAGGACAGTAAGCAGGTTGCAGTACTTGTGCCTACAACAATCCTTGCTCAGCAGCACTACAATACATTCTGCGAAAGAATGAAGGATTTCCCTGTAAGAGTTGACATGATGTCACGTTTCAGGACTGCAAGAGAACAGAAAAAGACTGTAGAAGACCTTAGAAAAGGCCTTGTAGACATAGTTATAGGAACCCACAGACTCCTTTCCAAAGATATACAATATAAGGATCTTGGCCTTCTTATAGTTGATGAGGAACAGAGATTTGGTGTAACTCATAAGGAAAAGATCAAGAAGATCAAAGAAAGCGTTGATGTACTGACACTGTCTGCAACACCTATTCCTCGTACACTTCACATGAGCCTTGTAGGTATCAGGGATATGAGCATTCTTGAAGAAGCTCCTAATGAACGTCAGCCTATCCAGACCTTCGTGTGTGAGTACAATGAAGAGATGGTCAGAGAGGCCGTAGTAAGAGAGCTTTCAAGAAATGGTCAGGTTTACTATGTATATAACAGGGTCAATGATATAGCTGATGTTGCAGCAAGGATCCAGAAGCTTGTACCTGAAGCTAATGTTGCTTTTGCACATGGCCAGATGGCAGAGCAGGAGCTTGAGAAGATTATGTATGACTTCATAGACGGCGATATCGATGTACTTGTATCAACTACTATCATTGAGACAGGACTTGATATCCCTAATGTTAATACCATGATCATAAGCGACGCTGATAAGATGGGACTGTCACAGCTCTATCAGCTTAGAGGAAGGGTTGGTAGATCCAACAGAAGCGCTTACGCCTTCCTTATGTACAAAAAGAATAAGCTCCTTAAGGAAGTTGCGGAAAAGAGACTGTCAGCCATAAGGGAATTCACTGACCTTGGCTCTGGCTTTAAGATCGCCATGCGAGATCTCGAAATAAGAGGTGCCGGGTCCCTGCTTGGAAGAAAGCAGTCAGGACATATGATGGCAGTTGGTTATGATATGTACTGTAAGATGCTCAATGAAGCAGTTCGTAAGAAAAAGGGCCTTGAGACGTCTTATCCTGAAGACTTTGATACATCAATTGATCTTGATGTAGATGCTTATATCCCTGTCCGCTATATCCTTAATGAAGAGCAAAAGCTGGAGATATATAAGAGGATAGCAAGTATAGAAAACCTTGGCGAAGCTGATGATATGAGAGATGAGCTTCGTGACAGATTTGGAGATGTTCCGGACAGTGTTGATAATCTTCTAAGAGTTGCTCTTATGAGAGTTAAGGCTCACAGCCTTTATATGCGAGAAGTAAAGGGCGGAAATGGTGAGATAACATTTGAAATTTTAAGAGAAGCAAAGCTAAAGAGCGAGAATATACCGCTTCTTCTTAAGCATTACAAGGGAAGCCTTTCCTTTAAGTCCAAGGGCAAAGTTATGTTCATCTATACATATAAAAAAGATGAAAACCAGAAGAAGGCTGAAAGTAACCTGTTAAGTGATACAGAAAAGCTTCTGACAGATATGGAGCAGGCGCTTCTTAAGGTGTAAAACGTAAGCATAAAAATAATAGCTCACATCATAAAAAAGAGGGTCACGTGCTATTTGGCACGGGACCCTCTTTGAATAGATATTCTTTTTTATGAAGTTAAGAAAATAGCAGCGCTTTTTCTTATGCCATTGCAACAGATCTAAGCTTTGAAGCCTGCTGCTGTATATAAGAAAGCGGAATTTCACTTGTTTCAAGGCTATCAAGGTCGTTTCCGAGCTGTTCAAGTCTTCTTCTGGATTCAGTTAGATCAAAGGACTCTATTGAAAGACCTGCCATAGCAAACATAAGAGTCATAACGAAAACATTTCTGATCTTTTTATCCCTGATAAATACAATATCAAAAGGCACCGGACCCTGATCATTGGTGATAGCGTAAGGGTATTCGCCTTTAATATCCAATGGATCGATCTCATATTCCAGTATCATGTACTGGTCATATCCTGTGAAAAGAATTGTTGAATAAGTCTGAGCATCCTGCTCACCTAAAAAAGCAATCAAATCCGTTTGACCATCGAGAGATATTTTGTAAAGAGTTATATTATTGCCCATTATCAAAACCTCCAAACCTGTCAAAAATCTTCATTTCAGTATTGAAATGTGATAATCATATAAAAAATACTCCATAATATAATTCGGCTTTTTAAAGCCAAAAGTTTATTGTTTTTTGAGATGATGTAAGCAATAATTAAATAGCAATTACTGCTTTTGAATAATAAAATGATAGAGCAGAGTCGATCATGTGGGAGGAAATCAAGGAAAATGAGTTATTCTGAACTTCAAAATGGTAGCGATATCCGTGGCATTGCCATGGAAAATGAGACTGGTGCATCTGTAAATCTTACAAAGAAGGCATCTGAAGATCTTGCCGGAGCATTTGCTCTGTGGCTTTCAGCAAGAAATGATAATAAGAAAGTAAAAATAGCACTTGGAAGAGATTCAAGACTTACTGGAGAAGAGCTTTTAAAGGCAGCTGCAAGAGGAATCCTTGCTCAGGGTCACGAAGTATGCGATTTTGGTCTTGCTTCAACACCAGCAATGTTTATGTCAACAGTTCTTCCAAATGGCGAAAATTCTGATACATATGATGGAAGTATCATGATAACAGCAAGTCACCTTCCTTATTATAGAAATGGACTCAAGTTCTTTACTAAAGAAGGCGGTCTTGAAAAGGGAGACATCAAAGAACTTACTAAGCTTGCTGATGAAATTGCATCAAAAGATGCAAGCGTTTCTGATTCAGATATCCCAAGCTGTGATTTTATGGATACATACGCTTCTTACCTTCAGGCTAAGATCCGTGACGGAGTAGGTAAGGGCGACAGACCACTTGAAGGACTTAAGATAATCGTTGATGCAGGTAACGGTGCTGGCGGATTTTATGTTTCTAAGGTTCTTGAGCCACTTGGCGCAGACACAACAGGTAGTCAGTTCCTTGAGCCTGACGGAAGCTTCCCTAACCACATTCCAAATCCTGAGAATAAAGAAGCTGCAGCTTCTATTAAGAAGGCAACTCTTGAATCAGGAGCAGACCTTGGAATCATATTTGATACAGATGTTGACAGAGCTGGAGCTGTTCTTCCAAGCGGAAAGACACTTACAAGAAATGACCTTATCGCAGTCCTTTCTATGATAGCTCTTGATGAGCATCCTGGAACAACGATCGTAACTGACTCTGTAACTTCAGACGGTCTTCATGATTTTATCGTATCTCATGGCGGTAAGCACAAAAGATTTAAACGCGGATACCGCAATGTAATAGATGAATCAATAAGACTTAATAACGAAGGCTGCGATTCTCAGCTTGCAATAGAGACAAGCGGACATGGCGCTTTCAAAGAAAATTACTTCCTTGACGACGGCGCATACCTTATGGTCAAGCTCCTTATCGAAATGGGTAAGGGCAAAAAACTTGAAGATATGATCGCTGATCTAGGAGAGCCTGTAGAAAGTGATGAGATCAGATTCCCTGTTCTTCAGGATAAGATAGAGGGCGGAGATCTTCAGGCTAATGGAGACCGTATCCTTAAGATGCTCGAAGAAGCAGCTGGCAGTGTAGAAGGTTGGTCACTTCCCGAGGAGAACTATGAGGGCGTCAGAGTTAATGCTGACAAAGAACATGGCGATGGATGGCTTCTTCTTAGAAAGTCACTTCATGAGCCGATCATGCCACTCAATATTGAAAGCAATACAAAGGGCGGCAATATGTTAATGGCAACTAAGCTGAAAGAAATTCTGGCAGGAGAAGATACTCTTGATCAGTCACCTCTTGATGCTTTTATTAACAAATAAAAACACAGTTTTATTAAAGTGGAGGAAAAAATGCTTTACATTGGAGTCGATTTAGGTACATCCGCAGTAAAACTTCTGCTGATGGACGAAAAGGGAGAAATCAAAAACATAGTTTCAAAAGAATATGAACTTCTTTTCCCACATCCAGGCTGGTCTGAGCAGAGACCTCAGGACTGGGTTAGCGCTGTAAAAGAAGGCATCAAGGAACTTGTAAAAGATGCTGACAAGAGCCAGGTTGCAGGTATCGGTGCAGGCGGACAGATGCACGGTCTTGTTGTTCTTGATAAGGATGACAATGTACTTAGACCTGCAATTCTTTGGAACGATGGAAGAACTCAGGGCGAGACAGATTATCTCAACAATGAAATTGGTAAAGATAAGCTCACTGAGTATACAGGAAATATTGCATTTGCAGGATTCACAGCACCTAAGATCCTTTGGATGAAGAATAATGAGCCTGAGCTCTTTGATAAGATCGCTAAGATCATGCTTCCTAAGGACTATATCAATTATGTACTTACAGGCGTCCACTGCACAGATTATTCTGATGCGTCAGGTATGCTTCTTCTTGATGTTAAGAACAAGAAGTGGAGCAAGGAAATGCTTGATATCTGCAGCATTACAGAAGAGCAGATGCCAAAGCTTTTCGAAAGCTATGAAGTGGTTGGTACTCTGAAAAAAGATGTTGCTGATGAGCTCGGACTTTCTGAGAATGTTAAGGTATGCGCAGGCGCAGGCGATAACGCAGCAGCTGCTATCGGTACAGCTACTGTTGGAGCAGGTGCTTGTAACATCTCTCTTGGTACATCAGGTACAATCTTCATCTCATCTGACAAGTTCAGCGTAGATGATGGAAACTCACTTCACGCATTCGACCATGCAGATGGCAAGTTCCATCTTATGGGATGCATGCTTTCTGCTGCATCATGCAACAAGTGGTGGATGGAAGAGATCCTTAAGACAGAGGACTTCGCTGGCGAGCAGGCTCCTATCTCTGATGATAAGCTTGGCCACAACCACGTATATTACCTTCCTTACCTTATGGGTGAGCGTGCTCCTCACAATGATCCATATGCAAGAAGCTGCTTCTTTGGTATGACAATGGATTCTAGCCGAGCTGATATGACACAGGCAGTTCTTGAAGGCGTTGCATTTGGTATGAGAGATTCTCTTGAAGCTGCTAAGGCTATGGGCATCAAGGTAGAGAAGAGCATGATCTGCGGCGGCGGAGCTAAGAGCCCTCTTTGGAGAAAGATCTTTGCTAACGTTATGAACATTGAACTCACAATTCCTGAAACAGAGCAGGGCCCTGGATACGGCGGAGCTATCCTTGCAGCTGTTGGATGCGGTGAGTACGCAAGCGTAGATGAAGCTGTTAAGAAGCTTATCAAAGTAACAGGATCTACAAAGCCTGAACCTGAACTTGCAGCTCTTTACGAAGAGAGATATCAGACATACAGAAAGCTTTATCCGGCACTTAAGGGCCTTTTCACAGAGATGAAAGGATGAGTTTGAAATACCTCAGTATTTCAAACTCTGGAGATAATCTGACGATTATCTCCGAATATATAAGAATTAAATAGATTCTCGGGGATTAGTATTAATTACTATTCCCGAGAATAGTTAATAAGTTTTAGCGTAATACCCGATTTGGGGGAATATGGAGGAATAGCATGAAGATTTACAGCGTAACAGATGAAGAATTCAAAAAATTCGGTAAAGTCGTAAAGGGAGTTAAGGTTGACCAGATCCTTAAAGCTCTTGAAGAGAAGACTCCCTGCCCTGAAGAAGCACCTGACTATGTAGCAGAAGAGCCTGAACTTCAGTCACTTCCACAGGCTAAGGTTCTTGCTGATACACTTTTTGGCGGAATGCCAGCACAGTTTGGATGGTGCAACGGTCACAACACAAAGCTTAACTGCTTTGAGTATCACAGAAGCAGTGAGTTCAACCTTGGAACAGAGGATTTCATCCTTCTTCTTGCTCTTGAGTCAGATATCGATGAGAACTTCCACATCGATTCTGCTAAGACAATGGCATTCAAGGTTCCTGCAGGCGTACTTGTAGAAGTATATGCAACATCACTTCACTATGCACCTTGCCAGGCACACAAGGATAAGGGCTTCAAGGTACTTGTAGCTCTTCCTCAGATGACTAACGTAGGAAACGCTAAGCCAAACGGAGACAGCGCAGAGGACAGACTCCTCTTTGCTCGTAACAAGTGGCTTGTTGCTCACCCAGAAGCTGGCGAAGCAGAAAGTGGTGCTTTCGTAGGTATCGACGGCGAGAACATTGATATCAAAGACCTTCTTGACTAAAAAGATAAAAAATATTGCGCAGATATCTTTTTAAAGAATCTATAAGAAAGCCCTTCGGAATTATATCCGAAGGGCTTTTATGGTATGTATGAATATGAAAATAATAGGTCGTTTCAGTGAAGCTTAAACTTGGATACAACACCTGCAAGGTTCTTGGCGATAACTGACTGCTTACTGGACATATCTGAAACATTTCCAACAACATCTGAAACGGTATTAACTGTATCAGTTATCTCAGATGATCTTGTAGCTGTATCCTGAGTGGATTCTGTAATGTTCTGAATAGCAGAACTTACCTCACTCATAGCTCCATGGATAGTTCCAACCATTTCAGCAATGGAGGTGGATGTCTGACCGAAGGATTCAGCATCCTGGCCATATTGCTGAGCTACATTTACAAATTTATCATAGTCTGGTGTTACAGTATCCTTGAGGAAAGTCAGAAGCTCATTTGTAGCGCCCAACAGGTTGGAGAATGCATCCTGAACACCGTTAACTGTTTCCTGAATCTGACCAACAGCAGCTCCTGTATCGCCAGCGAGCTTGTTGATCTCTGTTGCAACAACTGCAAATCCCTTACCATGTTCTCCTGCACGGGCAGCTTCGATAGAAGCGTTAAGTGAAAGGAGATTGATCTGATCTGCAATTTCTGCGATGGAATCTGCAAGGGATCCGATCTGCTGAACTACATCTGCCTGAGAGTTTGCGGATTCTATATCTGATTCACGTTCCTGAGCAATCTGGATCGCGTTGTCATATGCTACCTTTGAACTATCTTCAATATCCTTAGCTCTCTTCTTAATATCTTCAGCAAGAGCCTTGGACTCATCAGCCTGACTGGAAAGGAGCTGAACAGATGCGTTAACTTCTTCTACAGAAGCATTAACCTGTTCAGTAGCTGCTGATGCGCTCATCATTGCATCATTAACACCGGTCATGTTGGACTGAATTGTCTGGAATTCGTTAGTGAGCTGTGATGCCATGCTTTCAAGGGTTGAGCTTGCTTCATCAATTTTTTCAGATTCGTTTGATACCTGAGTGATGACACCTTTATTATTTTCATACATCAAGTTGAGGGAATCTGACATCTGGCCGAGTTCGTCTCCGCTCTTAATACGCATCTTATCAATTGTGAAGTCACCATTTGCCAGCTTACCTGCAAATGTTTTAACGTTTCCAACACTCTTGGCAATTGAGTTAACCAGAAGAAGGATAACAAGCGCACATACTACTACTGATACTGCACAGATAGTCATGAGAAGGTTACGTATTTCTATCATGGTTGCATCAAGCTCTGTCTGTGCAAGCGTGAGGATAAGTTTCCACTCTACTTCCGGTATAGTATCGTAGAAATATATATATGGACCATTATCTGTCTCAAATCCACCAACGCCCATATCGCCTGAAAATACCGGGCCGGCAGCAGCTGCCATTGTAGGATCATCAGCTATATTAAGAGAAGAAGATGCTTTTGATGTGTCGATATCATACAGATATGTTCCTGTTGAGCTAAGAAGGATAGGATTTGATGTTTCACCAAGAGACATAGTAGATACCATATCCTGAATGGAACTGAGGATCGTGTCTACTGTGATACAACCGATGCATTCACCTGCATCATTAAATATGGGAGCTGAACATGTTGCCATGATGGTTCCACTGGTCTCATCATAGTATGGATCTGTTATGGTAGCATCTAAGGATGTCATGCTGATAGCATCGGTATAATATTCCTGAGAAAAATAATCATAGTCTGCATTAGAATATTCATCGGTATATACTATCGTGCTTCCATCTTTGTACCAATAAGGTCCGGCATATTCCTGGTTTTTATATACGCCCCTTGCGAACCATATTCCTGCACCTGAGATAACATCATTACCTGCAATAACGTCGGAAAAGATTTTTTCATAACTATCAAGATCTGTATATGAATAGCTAGTTCCAACGTTACTGGAAAGAACTTCTGCCGTGCAGCGAAGGGTTTCCAAGGTGACATTAACGGAATTTGAATTAGCTTCCAGTGTCTGAAATGCCTTATCGGTTGTTAGTGACTGAAAAGCGTCAGAAAATTTCGTTACACTTATATATGTTATTAGTACGAGAGCAATGGCAACGATTGGAAGAATACCGAGAAGCATTTTCATTCTAAGACTCATTTTTTTCAGCATACATACTCCTTTTTGCTCATCCCTGTGAGCGTGATAATGATTTTGAAAAAACTCAGCCGTATATGGTATCGGATCATTCATTAAAATAATTAAGTATTTCCTTTCTCCAAAAAAGATATTAAGAAATGTTTGTAAAAGCCGATAAAGAATGTGTATGGATTCTTTAGCTCTATTTTTTTCTATATTTTCAAGTGTTTGGAATATAACTTTGGAGGTTTACTATGAATTTCAAGGGAATTGTTACAGCTGATAAGGGTAAGCTTAAGAATCAGTCTGTATCCAAAAAAGTATCGGGAATTTTTAGAAGTGCAGGTGTGAGATTTGCTTTGGTAATTACATTTATGGTAGTTACAGCGATCTCTTCTCTTTGGGGAGTTCACTCGATTTATTCAAGAGACCTCAAAGCAGATAATATTCAGGGTGAGATTCGAATTGATATACAGGCACTTTCCAAGCACTTTCTTTGGGCCTTGTCGGCGACCACAGAGGAAGTAAGAGCTTCTGAGCTTGAGAAGATATCAGAAGCATTCAATGATTTTAATGGATATAAAGAAAGCTTATCCAATGTATATGATAACGATGCAATGATAAGCCAGTTTTATGAGCATCTTGCTGTTGTAGAGTCCAATGGTAAAACTCTGGAGAATATGTTCTCTGACGGTTCTTCTACTAACGAAGATATCTTTGAATATTTTGATGGAACCCTTTATCCATCTATCAATGATGTTGCATCAGATCTAAAGGTTGTTGCAAAAGAAATTGCAGAACATGGTCAGGCTGTTTTTACACGAACTCTGGTAATAACAGGTGTAGCAGCAGCGATGTCTCTTCTTATAATTCTTACAACAGTAATCTATATTGTTAATTCAGGGCATAATCTTGCAAATAGTATTGTTGAACCTGTTACTGAAGTCAGAAATGCTGCTAGTGATATGTCTGAGGGTAAACTTGATATTAAGATCGATTACAGAGCGGAAGATGAACTTGGCATACTTGCTCATGATCTGAGAAAATCGACAAGATATACTGCTTCAATAGTTAAGGATATCAGTGAATCGCTTGATAGGATGGCATCGGGAGACTTCACGAAAGGTACAGATCATCCTGAGCTTTATATTGGTGATTATAAAGCAATCATGGATGCACTTGATGATATTTCTGACAGATTGTCAACAACTCTTTCACAAGTAAGAGAATCATCATCACAGGTATCTGCAGGTG
This sequence comes from uncultured Butyrivibrio sp., assembly GCA_947168935.1. GTDB lineage: Bacteria > Bacillota > Clostridia > Lachnospirales > Lachnospiraceae > Butyrivibrio. Next base: position 36,573 of record CAMVNV010000007.1, read on the forward strand.
CTCAGAATATGTCTGAAGGAGCGAGTGCTCTTGCTGAAGGTGCTACAGACCAGGCAGCTGCGATCCAGCAGCTTACAGCTTCAGTCTCGACTGTTACTGAACAGACCAGAAATGTTGCAGATGCCGCCCAGCAGTCCAATGAGATGGCTCAGAAGGTTAAGGAGGATGTTGATACATCAGCACGTAAGATGCATCTTGTTACAGATGCTATGACCAGGATAACAGAAGCTTCTAAAGAAATTGAGCTTGTTACCAATTCTATAGAAGCTATTGCTAAGCAGACACAGCTCCTTGCGCTTAATGCTTCGATCGAAGCAGCACGTGCGGGTGATGCAGGTAAGGGATTTGCAGTTGTTGCCGGCGAGATAAGTCAGCTTGCAAACCAGTCATCAGAAGCTGCTAAGAATACACATCAGCTTATAAGTGATACTATGGATGAGATTTCCAATGGTAATGAAGTTGTTGATGAGACTAAGGCAGCACTTGAGCTTGTAGTAGAATCTGTAAATCAGGTTTCTGAGATGATGACAACATCCGGAAATATGGCTAAGGATCAGGTTGTTAGCATGGAACAGATCACAGATGGTATCGAACAGATATCTAATGTTGTATCCAGTAATTCCGCTACAGCTGAGGAATCAAGCGCAGTATCTCAGCAGCTGTCAGAGGAGTCCAATATGCTTAATGACCTTATCGATAAGTTTAAGGTTAAACAGGGATGATCTAAAACAATCAAGGTGTCACCTGCATCGGGTGGCACCTTTTTTATGGGAAAAGAGGTTGAAAATGTGGTATTATCAAAAGGTGTGATGAAAATACAAGATCGTCAATTCTGGAATAAATGATCTTTTGGTAAGTATATATTAAGAGGAGTTTGAAAATGGATAAGAGGGAAAGAGAAAAACTTGATGATGTGCTGAACCAGATTCAGAACACTCAGAGAAATATGCTTGGGGGATTGTATGGGGACTTTTTTGGAAGTAGCAGTCCTTCAACTGGAAGCTTTAACACTACAAATAATGCAAATAATAATCTGAATGTTTCTGGCGGCGTAGATCCGCTTGCAGAAGCTAAGAATGCACTTAATGAGTTTAATACCAAGGTTAGTGAAGCTGAGAGTAATGGCGTGACTCCTGCAAACAAAACTAAAGCTGCAGAAAACGAAGGAGCAGAACCAGAGGAGCCTGCAGAACCTGAAGAAGATCCAATGGAGACTCTAGATAAGCTTATTGGACTTGATACTATCAAGGGAGATGTTAAAGAGCTCACTAATTTCGTTAAGATCCAGAAGACAAGAAAGGATGCCGGCCTTAAATCAGTGCCTGTATCTCTCCACCTTGTTTTCACAGGTAATCCCGGTACAGGTAAGACTACTGTGGCCCGTATTATTTCAAAGCTTTATAAGAATATAGGCGTTTTGTCAAAAGGCCAGCTTGTTGAGACAGACCGTTCCGGCCTTGTTGCAGGATATGTAGGTCAGACTGCCATTAAGACTCAGGAGCTTATCAAGAAGGCTATGGGAGGAGTTCTCTTCATAGATGAAGCATATGCTCTTTCACAAAAGGATGATGCCTTTGGTCAGGAGGCTATAGATACTATCCTCAAGGCAATGGAAGACCACAGAGATGACCTTGTTGTTATTGTTGCGGGTTATACAGAGCCTATGGAGAAGTTCATTAACTCTAACCCAGGTCTTAAGAGCCGTTTTAACAAATATATCGAGTTCCCTGACTACACAATAGATGAGCTCATGGAAATTTTTGATATGAACTGCAAGAAGTATGACTATGTCATCGAAGAGGATACAAGGCAGCATGTAAGTGAGCTTATAACTCAGAGAAAACTTGCTTCAAGCGGAAACTTTGCTAATGCCAGAGAGATAAGAAATCTCTTTGAAGAGATCATTACTAATCAGGCGTCGAGAATTGCTGGAATTGCGGATCTTAAGCCTGAAGATATGATGAAGATCACTAATGACGATCTCTTTGATAAAGCTCCTGAAGATAAGGATAAGAGCAAAGAAAGTGACAATGAAAAATCTGATGGTAAGGAGTCAGAAGCTAATTCATCAGACAATGAAAAATCAGGTGAGGAAGTGACAGCTGGCAAGAAAACTGGTGATGAGTCAGCAGATAGTGATGAGCCTGGTGAGATCAAATAAGGTTATAAAGATCTGATCATAGAACAATATAATAGCTACTTGATATGGCTTAGGAGATGTGTCCATGTGGCTTTTGATTTTCGGAATAACTATCCTTGTATGCATAGTAGGAATAATATATCTGATAAATGCAATCAGCAGATTTGGACTAATAAAAAAGATATCTAAAACATGGCAAAGAAAGCTTGTGTCAGCTTTGATCCTTGTGTGTGCTTTTACAGGATTCATGTTTTGGCTTGGACTTGTAAATGCTATGGCAATATTATTATATGTCCTTCTGTTCTTCATCTTATCAGGGATAATAGTTCGCATAATTCAAAAGATGTCAGGAAAAAAGTCAGATATTTACTGGCAGGGATGGATAGCAATTGTTATTTCCATAGTGCATCTGTCATGCGCTTATTACATGTGCCACGCTGTCACAAGAACTGATTATGATCTTTCAAGTGATAAGGAAGTAGGCGAACTTCACATAGCTCTTATCGCAGATTCTCACTTGGGTACAACTTTTGACGGCGAGGGATTTGCAAAAGAGATCTCTAAAATAGAAGCACAAAGCCCTGACCTATTGCTTATAGCAGGAGATTTTGTGGACAATGATTCCTGCAAAAAAGACATGGTAAGAGCCTGTGAGGCGCTTGGAGACATGAATCTTAAATACGGTGTCTACTTTGTATATGGCAATCATGATAAGCATACCTTTAATGGAAGGGATTTTAGTGCCAAAGAATTAGAGGATGAGCTTATCAAGAATAACGTATATGTACTTGAGGATGAGATCGTAAACGTAGATAACATCTGCATTGCGGGAAGAAAAGATAGTTTTGAATCACAAAGAAAGGATATCTTTGAGCTTTTAAAAGACTGCGATGAAGGTAAATATATAATAGTAATAGATCATCAACCTACAGACTATGAAAGCGAAAGCAATAGCGCTGCTGACCTGGTTGTCTCCGGACATACTCATGGCGGTCAGCTTCTTCTTATAAAATATTTGGGAGAATTTTTTGGAATTAATGATCAGACATATGGTTATGAAAGAATAAATAGTACAGATTTTATCGTTACGTCGGGAATATCTGACTGGGCTCTGGATTTTAAAACAGGAGTAAGGTCTGAGTATGTCATGATAAATGTTAATCAGTAGAAAATGGTATTTCGGAAGGAAATGATCTGTTTGACAAAAACATGATGAGCATTGTATTTGGGCGTTTTGAGGATACAATTATTAAATTCGCATAAATACGACGTTTAAACGTCTGCGTGTTATCGTTATAAAATAGTTAATCAGTGCATTATACACTAATAATGTACGATTAACTATTTTTTATGTTTATACAAAAACATATAGAACTGTTATTTCTCAGATTAAAAAACTCAAAGTAATTATTCACAATTATTCATTAATATTTTACGAAAAAATAGAAAAAACGTTGGTAAAAGTTAGTGGCAAATATGTATAAATAGTGGGATTTGTCCAAAGTTGTCGAAATCTTTGTGCAAAACAGCAGAAAATCAGATGAAAACCACGAAATGTTGTCTATGTTCTTGATTGACATATAAATATCATTCATGTAAAATCACAGCGTTGGTTAAAAATATAACAAATAATTCAGCGCATGGAGTTATCCATGCATGACGGCACTAGAAGGAGTACCTTTATGCGAGAAGAATGGAGAAGTTTCAAAGGAACACACTGGATTGGAGACGTTAACGTACGTGACTTCATCCAGAACAACTACACCCAGTATGATGGTGATGAGTCTTTCCTTGCAGGACCGACTCAGGCTACAGATACATTATGGGGCAAGCTTCAGGAGCTTCAGAAGAAAGAACGTGAGAATGGTGGCGTTCTTGAGTGTGAGACAGAAGTTGTTTCAAGTCTTACAGCTTATGGCCCTGGATACATTGATGAGCAGACTAAGGATCTTGAGCAGATCGTAGGTCTTCAGACAGATAAGCCTCTTAAGAGAGCATTCATGCCATTCGGTGGAATCAAGATGGCAGAGGAAGCTGCTTCAACATATGGTTTCGAAGTAAATCCTAAATTCCACAAGATCTTCACAGAGTATCACAAGACTCACAACCAGGCTGTATTTGATGCTTACACACCTGAGATGAGACTTGCTCGTCACAGCCACATCGTAACAGGTCTTCCTGATACATATGGTCGTGGACGTATCGTAGGCGACTACAGAAGAGTTGCTCTTTACGGTGTTGATCACCTCATCGCTAAGAAGCAGGAAGATTATGATAACTGTGGCGATGGCACAATGCTTGATCACATCATTCGTCAGAGAGAAGAAATCTCAGAGCAGATCCGTGCACTTAAGGGCATGAAGGCTATGGCTGAGAGCTATGGCTATGATATTTCAAAGCCTGCTAAGAACGCTAAGGAAGCTGTTCAGTGGTTATACTTCGGTTACCTTGCAGCTATCAAGACTCAGAACGGTGCTGCTATGTCAGTTGGCCGTGTATCTACATTCCTTGATATCTACATCAACCGTGATATCGAAGAGGGAACACTTACAGAGGAACAGGCACAGGAGCTTATCGATCACTTCACAATGAAGCTTCGTATGGTTAAGTTCGCTCGTATCCCTTCATACAACAACCTCTTCTCAGGTGACCCAGTATGGGCTACTCTTGAGGTTGGTGGACTTGGCGGAGACGGACGTCACATGGTTACAAAGAATGACTATCGTTTCCTTCATACTCTTGAGAACATGGGACCTGCTCCAGAGCCGAACCTTACAGTTCTTTACTCTAAGAGACTTCCTGAGACATTCAAGAAGTATGCAGCTCACATTTCAGTTGTAACATCTTCTATCCAGTACGAGAACGATGATGTTATGCGTCCAATCTGGGGCGATGATTACTCAATCTGCTGCTGCGTATCAGCTACACAGACAGGTAAGGAAATGCAGTTCTTCGGAGCTCGTGCTAACCTTGCTAAGGCTCTTCTGTACGCTATCAACGGCGGTGTTGATGAGAAGTTCACAGATAAGAACGGTAAGCACATGCAGGTAGGTCCTGCTTATGCACCTATCACATCTGAGTACCTTGACTTCGACGAAGTTATGGCTAAATATGACAAGATGCTTGACTGGCTTGCAGGTCTTTATGTAAATATCCTCAACCTCATCCAGTACATGCACGATAAGTACTACTATGAAGCAGCTGAGATGGCTCTTATCGATACAGATGTACGTCGTACATTTGCTACAGGTATTGCTGGTTTCTCACACGTTATCGATTCACTTTCAGCTATCAAGTATGCTAAGGTTAAGACAATCCGTGATGAGAACGGTCTTGTTATCGACTACAAGGTAGAAGGCGACTTCCCTAAGTATGGTAACGATGATGACAGAGCAGACCAGATCGGTGTTGATCTTCTTAAGTCATTCATGACAAAGATCAGAAAGCACCACACATATCGTGATTCTGAGCCTACAACTTCTATCCTTACTATCACATCTAACGTTGTTTACGGTAAGGCAACAGGTGCTACACCTGACGGAAGAGCAGCTTACACATCATTCGCTCCTGGAGCATCACCATCTTATGGTGCAGAGCAGAACGGACTTCTTGCATCTCTTAACTCAGTTGCAAAGGTTCCTTATGAGTGGTCACTTGACGGTATTTCAAATACTCAGACAATGAACCCTGCTTCTCTTGGACATGATGATGAGGAAAGAGCTAACAAGCTTGTTGGTGTTCTTGATGGATACTTCGAGCAGGGTGCTCACCACCTCAACGTTAACGTATTCGGTAAGGATAAGCTCATCGACGCTATGGAGCATCCTGAAAAGCCTGAGTACGCTAACTTCACAATTCGTGTATCAGGTTATGCTGTTAAGTTCATCAACCTTACTAAGGAGCAGCAGCTTGACGTTATCGCACGTACATGCCACGAATCACTCTAATTTGTCGGTTAAAACAATTGACACATTAGTAGCGTAAAGCTTATATTAAAAGGACTGCAAAGGGAGGAAATATTCTTTTGCAGTCCTTTTTTGAGACATGCAAGTCTGTCCATTGGCTTAGAAGATAAAGTTTGTGGATGTTATAGCTGCCTGTACCTGGCGGCAGAATGGAGATTTTATGAAAGGCGCAGTACATTCAATTGAAACATTTGGATCAGTAGATGGTCCCGGAATCAGATATATTATTTTCCTTCAGGGATGTAATATGAGATGCAGATACTGCCACAATGTTGATACTTGGGCAGAAAAACGTGAGGATACTCAGTTTCTTGACGCTGATGAGCTTCTTGATAAGGCTGAGCGTTACAAGACTTACTGGGGAACAGAGGGTGGAATCACTGTAAGCGGCGGCGAAGCTCTTCTTCAGATTGATTTTCTTCTTGAGCTTTTTACAAAGGCTAAAAAGCGCGGAATTAATACCTGTATTGATACAGCGCTTCAGCCATTTACCAGAGAGGAACCTTTTTTCTCTAAATTTGAAGAGCTTATGAAGGTGACAGATCTTCTCCTTGTAGATATCAAGCACATTGAGCCAGAGGCTCATAAGAATCTTACAGCCCAGGATAATGCAAATATTCTTGATGGTATGAGATATCTTTCTGATATAAATAAGCCTATCTGGATCAGACATGTACTGGTTCCCGGCATTACAGATGACGATAAGGCGCTTCAGGATACAAGAGCCTTCATCGAAACTCTGAATAATGTAGAAAAGATTGAAGTACTTCCTTATCATAATCTTGGCGTATTCAAGTGGAAAGAACTTGGTATTAACTATTCTCTTGAAGGAACTGCGGCTCCTACTAAAGAGAGAGTAGAGAACGCAGAGAAGATTCTTCGCGGCGAGATTTGAGTTTAAGATGATCAATTATGATTCTTGATCAAATAAAATATGTTTGTGACAAAGAAAACTTCCAAGGCAAATCGTTTTGGAAGTTTTCTTTTTTTATAGTGTTATATTTAAGAAATGCGATTCCGATATAAGAATTGTAACGACGGACTATTGTTACAGTATTCGATTTGTTGTTTTTGGACATCAACGGGTATCTTTGACGGGACGGAGTTCCAGAAGCTAAGGATAGCGTCTTTCACGGAAGATTGTAACTTAAATTTTTTGGTGGAGGCGCTACTTTTATGCCAAAAAATGTTCATAGAAATGTATCCATGCTTTTCTATACATGTGTTATGTTCAGTAAAGGCGCGCTTCCGGAAAGACATGAGGCGTAACATGAGAATTGCAGCAAGTAACATTGAGATGAGCAGCAGCCATGAGTATGTTGCCAGTCGGGCTCAGGAGACCTTTAAACCCTTTGGGCTTTCGTCTTCTTTTTCAACAACTCAAAAGGAGGAGACGAAAGAAACATATAGGGACACCTTTGCAAGGTCAGATAAGGACTTAGAGCTCCTTGGATTTGAGTCATCAGGGCTTTATACGAAGCCGGAGAACTATCATGAGATTGAGGTGGCAGAACCTGAAACTAAGAATGATAGTCAGGGATTAAGCGCCATTGACATGATCCATGTACATCTTTTGAGAATCATCCTCCAGCTTGCTCAGAATCTTGGAGGGAAGGGTTGGGAATCTTTTTCCAAAAATATTGCGAGTCAGTTAAATGCCATATCTGACGGCAATACAGCTCTATATAGGAACTCAAATATGTATTCCCTTACAAGCTTTGAAGCTGAGTCTACGCAGTTTAACGCACAGGGTAGAGCAGTTACTGAAGATGGCAGGATCATTGACTTTAATGTAAGCTTTGGCATGTCCAGAGAATTACTTCAGTATTCAGAACTTAATATCGGAGCAATGCAAGGTTTTTTAATGGATCCCCTGGTAATTAATGTAGGAGGAGACATTACAGAGATATCAGATCAGTCATTCTACTTTGATCTTGATTTTGACGGAGATAAAGATAATGTGAAGATGCTATCACAAGGCTCTGGATTTCTTGCCATGGACAAAAATAATGACGGCGTTATAGGTGATGGAAGTGAGCTTTTTGGAACAGCGACAGGAGACGGCTTTGGAGAACTTAGAGAGTACGACGAAGATGGTAATGGCTGGATAGATGAAAATGATGTTAATACATGGGCAGCTCTGAAAGTCTGGATCAAAGATGATCAGGGAAGGGATGAGCTTCTTACATTAAAGGAAGCAAATGTTGGAGCTATATATCTTGGAGAGGTCTCCACCGAGTTTATGTCATACTCACAAGATATGTTATCAGGTAACGTTAACGGTGCATTCAGATCATCTGGAGTATTTCTTCACGAGGATGGAAAAGCTGGACTTATCCAGCATGTAGATCTGGCGTATTCATAAGCAGGATATAAAATAGTATTACTCCCGCGGATTATGATATGTTGTCATAGATCTGCGGGAGTTTTTTATGCAATAAAATAACAAACAATTTATTTCAGAAAAAAGCTGTATTTTGAGCTTAAAAATGTATGTATTTTCATGATAAATTTTAAGTTGAAATTATCGAAATGTTCGTTATAATATATTTGGGTTTTGAACAGTTAGTCAAATTTTCATTTTCTGTAGGGAGGAAAAATATGGGTAAAAATTCCAAAGCCTTCGATGAACCGATTTACGATGCACGCAGTCTTGGAACAGGACGAATGCTGGTTCTTGGAGTTCAGCACATGTTCGCGATGTTTGGAGCAACAGTTCTTGTTCCCATCATTACTGGTCTTGACGTATCAACAACACTTCTTTTTGCAGGTCTTGGTACACTTCTTTTCCATCTTATTACAGGACGTAAGGTTCCTGCTTTCCTTGGTTCATCATTTGCATTCCTTGGTGGTTATGCCGCAGTAGCACCTCTTCTTGATGGCGGCGCTTCAAATAAAGAGCTTTTGCCATATGCATGCTTTGGCGTAGCTGTTTCAGGTCTTTTATACCTGGTACTTGCATTCCTTTTCAGAACATTTGGAGCCGGAAGAGTCATGAAGTTCTTCCCACCTGTTGTTACAGGTCCTATCATTATTGCTATCGGTCTTAATCTTGCTCCTTCTGCTATTAACAACTGTGCAGATAACTGGAACTGGATTCCTGCTATTACAGCAATTGCAATTGTCATCTGCTGCAACATTTGGGGTAAGGGTCTTATAAGGATCGTTCCGATTCTTCTGGGCGTACTTGGTTCATATTTTGTATCAGCAGTAATGGATGCACTTGGTGTTGAGATGATAGATTATTCACAGGTTGCAAGTGCTCCTTGGATAGGCTTCCCGATCCACTATGAAAATACTGTATTTTCACTTTTCACAAATGGATTTGATTCAGGCGTTCTTATAACAGCTGTTATCACAATAGTTCCTATCGCTTTTGCAACAATGATGGAGCATATCGGTGATATCTCAGCTATTTCTTCTACTACAGGTCGTAACTATATTAAAGATCCGGGACTTCACAGAACACTTATCGGTGACGGTCTTGCTACAGCACTTGCATCACTCTTTGGTGCTCCTGCAAATACAACTTACGGTGAAAACACAGGTGTTCTTACACTTACTAAGGTTTATGATCCGCTGGTTATCAGGATCGCAGCAGGTTTTGCAGTACTTATGAGTTTCTGCCCTAAGTTCGCTGCTATTATCGAGACAATGCCAAACGGTACTATAGGTGGTATCTCACTTGTACTTTATGGAATGATCTCAGCAGTAGGTATCAGAAACCTCGTTGAGACACATGTTGACTTCTCTAAGAGCCGTAACGTACTTGTTGCAGCTATGATCATGGTTCTTACTATCGGAATCAGTTACTCCGCAGGCGGATCACTTCCACTTCCATTTGGCGGTGTATCACTTTCAGGCCTTGCAACAGGTTCACTTGTAGGTATCCTTCTTAATGCAGTACTTCCTGGTAAGGACTATAAGTTTGAGGATGAGCTTCCTAACGCAACAGGTGTTGATTTCGAAATGACACAGGGTGAATCTGACGAGCTTGATAAGGCTCAGTAAGAATAACGGAAAGATTTCTTCATTGGCAGATTTGGCTGGTCATAAAAATATGTCATGTAAGATATTTACAGATAAGAAAAAATTAGATAAAAAAATAAGATAAGAAATAAGATAAGAAATAAGATAAGAAATAAGATAAGAAATAAGATAAGACGCATAAGATATTAAATCTAACGCGGCAGATCTTTTATACTAATAGAGGGAATTAAATTCTTGTGAGGATACTGATCATTTCCTGTAATTTAGAGCTATAGTGCTCATCAGTTATACCGAAATCCATTTTCTTATATGACCAGTATGATCTTCCGATATGGTTCTCGCAAAGTACTGTATTAAAATCTTCAAGCCACCTTACTGAATCTTCGATAGGGGCTTTATCTATAACTCCAAACTCTCCGCAGTAGAGGGCTACATCATTCTTTTTGGAAAAATCTATGGCTTCTTTGAAAATCTCCCTGAAGTAGTCAGGTCCTATTGTTTCAAGCTTTGTAGTGAAGATGTTTCCGCCCTGTTCCTGGTTTATAAGTCTGCTCTTTTCCTGGTAAACTTCAATTGAATCCGGATAAGCAAGTTCGAAGTCAATATTTTCGACCCAGCTGGCTTTCTGATGAGTAAAGCAAAGTGGATCATAGCAGTGGAAAGTATAGACGATGTTTTCATCATATGGAGGTGGAAGAAGAGGAATACTCTTAACATCATTGTGTCTTACACCGCCTATCATGATGGTGGCATCACTTATCTTTTCCCTGATCCTTGTGACAGCAGTAAGTGCGATCTTGTTCCATGTAAAAGCATAGTCAGGATTAACGATCTCATTAAGAAGTTCATAGATCATGATATCCTTGTGCTTTCCAAATCTGTCTATAAGACGATCCCAGGTTTCATAAAATCTTTTCTGTAGACTTTCATCTGTGAAAAAAAGATCTGGATTTGGGACAGCGTGCTTATCAAACATATAACCTTTAGATTTGTGAAGATCCAGGACAATGTTAAGCCCGTACTTTCTGCACCAGGAAATAAGGTCATCTACATGCTTAAGTCCTTCTTCGATTGGCTGTCCATCCTCTGTTTCAATAACATCATAGTCGATGGGGAGTCTTACGTGATCCATACCCCAGCCTGAGATAGTCTTAATATCTTCTTCTACGATAAAGGTGTCAAAATGTTCTTTTTCATAGCTGGGACACTGAGAGAGCCAGCCACCAAGATTGATACCCTTTTGGTATCCGGTCAATTTTTTCATGTCACTCCTTAAGTTTACTTTTTACATTTTTACTGAACCAGCCACGAGGCCGCCGACGATGTACTTCTGACATATAGCGTAAGGTATTATCAGCGGGATCGATACTATGACCAAAGCTGCCATAAGCTCAGGATAGTTTATATTATAAAGACCTGAGAATGAATACAGTCCTTTGGAGATAGGGAACTTATTATCATCTGACAAAAAGATGATTGAGTTTGTAATATCATTCCATATCGGGATCGCAGTAAGGATTCCCAATGATGAAATGGCTGGTTTTGAAAGCGGGACTACTACTGTAAAGAAGAATCTGAAATATCCGCAGCCGTCTATATTGGCGGCTTCATCAAGATCTTTTGGAATTCCTCTTATGTATGAAGTAAGGAACATTGTTGCAAATCCGCCAATATTAAGTATTGAAATAATATAAGCAAAGCGGGTGTTGTACAGGTTCATATTAAGGAACATCTGGAAAAGCGGTATCAGTCCGTTTGGAAGGAACATTGCTGACATCATGACAAAATAGAGTAAATTGGCATGTTTAATATAATCTCTTGCTATAGGAAATGCCATAAGCATTGAAAAAAGCAGTGAGAGAAATGTTCCGACAGAGGTATATAAAATACTGTTCAGGATATACTTACCTAGTGCTGCTTTGTTCCAGGCATTGATATAGTTATCAAATGTTGGAATAAAGGAAAATGAAATGGAGTTTTGTAAAAAAGCTACCTGTGTCTTAAGTGATGTTGCAAGAACAAAAGATAAAGGATACAGGAAAAGGAATAAAATAAGCAGAATGCAAAGGTAACCCAAAAAGAGTTTTGCCTTGCTTTCTTTTGAGTTTAACATTATCTGATTCCCTCCTTTTCCTCAACTTTGTTCTGGATCTTCTGGGTTATAAGTGTTACCACTAGAATGATCAAAAATAGCATAACCTGAAGCGCAGATGCATAACCTTGTCTTCCGGCATTACTCTTACCTGCATCGCCGACATTAAAGGCTATACCAAAGATCATCATGGACAGAGTCTTAGTCCATTCATTACCCTTGGTCGTAACAAGGATGATCTGATATGCAGAAAGGGATCCGATAAGGCACATCATAAGATTTACGGCAACAACTGATACTATCTGTGGAATTGAAACGTGCCAGAAAACTTTCCAGTCGCTTGCTCCGTCGATTCTTGCAGCTTCAATAAGCTCAGGAGCTACATTCTGAAGTCCGGCAAGAAAGATTATCATTTCTGAACCGACATTGAACCAGATCTGGCAGAAGATTACCAGATATAAAGCTACATTTCTGTCGCCAAAAAAGGTCGAGCTCTGTCCAAAGAGGTGTAGAAACCATGCGGCAGGACCATCAACTGAGAAAAAGAGTTTGAAAGCAAGTCCGCAGACAGTTACGCCAAGGATAACAGGGAGAAATACTACTGTTCTGTAGAATGTTTTACCCTTGATACTTTTCATATTGAGTATTACTGCAATAAACAAGGCAAGTGCAGTCTGAACTATAGTAACAAGCCCTGTGAAGATTCCTGTTCTTATGAGGGCATTTCCAAAATCTCTCATGTTAAGAGTCATGATATCCATGTAGTTTTCAAGACCAACGAAATGCACAGCATTTCCGGGAGTCTGTCTGATATCGGTGAGAGAAAAAATAACTGTGCCAATACTTGGAACAAGGCGGAACAGGATGAAGATAAGAAGTCCCGGTGCTATTCCAAGCCATATCATCAGGGGATTGAATACAGCTTTTTTTCTCATGATCTGTTTATCCTTTGCGTTCATTAGATAATCCTCTTTGCATATTAATGGGCCCATTTACATGGACCCATTAGAGAAATACGTTTCTAGCTTATTATTGGCCCTTTGCTGAAGACATTGCATCATCCCAGTCTTTCTGGGCAGCAGCTGCAAGTTCAGATACATCTTCAAATTCACCACCGGTGATCTTTAGGTTAGTTGGGTCGTAGGATCCGTATGTACCAACGTTTGTAGGTACTCTGTTGTAGCACTCGTATGTACGCTGAGCATCATTTACTCTGTCACCAAGGATACTGAGGAACTTATTATCTGTCTGAATTCCTGCCATTGTAGGAACAAAGCCGTTTGTGTTTACATAGATTGTGTAGTTCTCAGGATTTGAGAAGAACTCAAGCCATTTGGCAGCAGCTTCTGTCTTTTCTGACTTAGCATTGATTCCGAAAGTAAGGTCATATTTTCCTGTGAAGTTGTTTGTTGTATCACCTGGTAAAGCAAAGTATCCATATTCAAAGTTAGGATCAACCTTTTCGATCTCTGCTGCGTTCCATGATCCGTCATAGAGCATTGCTGCCTTACCTGCTACAAAACGGGCAGGAACATCAGAATAAGCTACGCCCATGAATCCCTCTTCCATATATGAAAGGAACTGAAGCTCACGGTTATAAACTTTAAGAGATTTTTCATCTGTATAAGTACGTGTACCAGTCCAAAGACCCTCTGCAAGAGCTTCGTCGCCGCCTTCTTCTACAGAGTCTACGATAGCGTTGGCACTCATCTGTACAGGCCATGTATCTCCGCCACCTACTGTAAGAGGAGCAATACCAGCAGCTTTGATATTTTCACAAAGTGTAATGAACTCATCCCATGTTTTGGGCTCTGTCCAGCCGTTTTCTTCGAACAGGGTCTTGTTATAGAAGATACCGTTCATAAGAGTCATACCTGTAGCGATACCGTAGATGCCATCGCCATATTTGCAAGCTTCAGCACCTGTGCTCCAGTTGTTTATCCAGTCATAGCCTGAAAGATCAAGTGCGTTACCACCTGTGATAATGGATTCCCAGGTAAGAGGTTCTGCAGGAGCCCAATCTACTACAGGCTGGGCAAATGCTCTTGAATCAGTTGTATAGCAGAAAATGTCTACATCATTTGCTGCAAGTCTTGTGTTGAGAAGTGATTCATAATCTGTTGATGGTACTTCTGTAAGTTCTACAGCGATGCCTGTTTCCTCTTCAAACTTTTTGTTAAGTTCGTTAAGAGCATCAACTGTTCCTGAGTTAGACCAAGTGATCATTTTGATAGTTTCTTTGCCATCTGCTGAACCGCTGCCACCTGCCTGCGCGGATCCGCTTTCCCCGCATCCAGCCAAAGCTGAAAGTGAAACTACTGTTGCTAAAGTAAGAGCAATCCTTCTTTTCATGTGTTAACCTCCCTAAAATTTCAATAAATACTTGTGGCTTTTGTGTGGCCACCTGTTTGCTACAGTCAAAAAATAACATAGGCACATCTTTCCTAATATCATTTTCTTTGTTAAAATGTCAAAATAATGAACTATGAATTATTTGGGGGAATTTTATGGGTTCTATTGATCTAAACCGTGAATGGCTTGCAGCAGAGTTTGTAAATCAGGAGATGGCTACACGTCACAGAGGCCTTGAGCCTGAGTTTGACTTCTACGACGCTATAGCAACAGGGAATCTTGAAGCTGTTAAGGAAAACTGCAAGAAGAAAATGTTTGTAGATATGAACGGAGTTGGAAAGCTTTCAAGAGATCCCCTTCGAAATATGAAATATCATTTTGTTGTTACTGCAGCAATGATAGTCAGATACTGCGTTCATAACGGAATGACTCAGGAGAAGGCATATTCTCTTAGTGATTTTTATATTTTAAAAGCTGATGAAACAATGAGTATCGAAGAGCTGAACAGGATCCATGATGAGATGTGTATTGATATCTGCAGTCAGATGAAGGAGATCAGGAAGCAGCAGATATTGTCTAAACCTATCGTCCTTTGCATAGATTATATATACAGCCACATCCACTATAGGATCACTATCGAAGAGCTGGCAGAGCATCTTGATATCTCAACAAGCTATTTATCCAGACTTTTTAAAAAGGAAATGGGAATTCATGTAAGTGAGTATATCAATGAACTTAAGATAGAACAGGCTAAAAACATGCTTCAGTACTCAGACCTTAAGATAATTGACATAGCTAATTATCTGTCATATTCATCTCAAAGCCACTTCATTCAGGTGTTTCAAAAGATCACAGGCTTAACACCTCATAAATTCAGGCAAAAGAACTTTAGAAATACCTGGAACAAAATGCCTGTTCCCGGCGAATCTGTTTCAAATGAATAATAGGTATTCTGGTAAGAAAAAACTTTTTTAAAAAAATAAAAAAATTTTCAAAAAAGGGGTTAAGTATTTTCAAAATCATCCGATAACATTTCTGTATAGGGGTTTTTAAGGAACGACTGTAAGGGGTAAATTGCAGTCGGAACTAAGCCGGGGGTAGGAATCAGGGAGATTCTGCCGGCGGGAAGGGAGAAAACCGGTAT
>CAMVNV010000008.1 GCA_947168935.1 uncultured Butyrivibrio sp.
TATCTACAAGGATAGGATGATCCTGAGCATATCTGTTGATGATGTTCATGAACTCTTCTATCTCCTGATCAGAAAGTGCTATCTGCATTCCCTGACCGCCAAGTACATATGAAGGACGTACAAGTACAGGATATCCAAGTCTGTTAGCTACTTCCTTGGCTTCTTCTGCTGTAAATACTGTTGCACCTTCTGCACGTTTGATCTGAGTCTTTTCAAGGATCTCATCGAAGATCTCTCTATCTTCTGCAGCGTCTACGTCTTTAGCATCAGTTCCGTAGATCTTAACGCCCATCTTCATAAGGTCCTGAGTGAGCTTGATCGCTGTCTGTCCACCAAACTGAACTACTGCTCCGTCAGGCTTTTCAAGACGTACTATATTCTCAACATCTTCAGGTGTAAGAGGCTCGAAGTAGAGCTTATCTGCTATATCGAAGTCTGTTGAAACTGTCTCAGGGTTATTGTTGATGATGATAGTTTCAAATCCGGCTTTCTTAAATGCCCATGTAGCATGTACTGAGCAGTAGTCGAACTCAATACCCTGACCGATTCTGATAGGGCCTGAACCAAGTACCAGGATCTTCTTTTTGTCAGTTCTCTTAAGTGCTGCTTCGTCCTCAGAATCAGGTCCATCATATACTGAGTAGTAGTATGGTGTCTGAGCTTCAAACTCAGCTGCGCAGGTATCTACGAGCTTATAGGATGCAACTATGTTGTTCTTATAGCGAAGCTCTTTAACTTCATCTATTGAAAGGCCCGTATACTCTGCAATTACGTTATCAGGATACTCAAGTCTCTTGGCTTTAAGAAGTGTATCTACTGAAAGATTCTTACCTTCAGCCTTAATAGCCTTCTCTACCTTTACAAGATTATCTATCTTATTGATAAACCATATATCAATCTGAGATATATCATGGATCTCTTCGTAGCTTACGCCTCTTCTTAAAGCTTCTGCTATACGCCAGATACGCATATCATCAACTTTCTTAAGATCTTCTGCAAGATCTTCATCAGAAAGATCTGTAAAGTCATAGCTTGTAAGAGAGTCTACATGTTGCTCAAGTGATCTTATAGCCTTCATCATGGCACCTTCGAAATTGGTGCAGATGGACATTACTTCGCCTGTTGCCTTCATCTGAGTTGAGAGTGTTCTCTTAGCTGTGATGAACTTATCAAAAGGAAGTCTTGGGAACTTCAGTACGCAGTAGTCAAGCGCAGGCTCAAATGATGCATAGGTCTTACCTGTGATGGCATTAGGTATCTCATCAAGTGTATATCCAAGTGCGATCTTGGCAGCAACCTTAGCTATAGGATAACCTGTAGCCTTTGATGCAAGTGCAGATGAACGGCTTACACGAGGGTTAACTTCGATTACGCAGTACTCAAAGGATGTTGGGTGAAGTGCGAACTGTACGTTACATCCACCTGTGATCTCAAGCTCGTTGATGATGTTAAGAGCTGAGCTTCTGAGCATCTGGTACTCTTTATCAGTAAGTGTCTGAGACGGAGCAACTACTATTGAGTCACCTGTGTGAACGCCGACAGGGTCGATGTTCTCCATGTTACATACTGTGATGCAGTTGCCGTTAGAGTCACGGATTACTTCGTACTCGATTTCTTTCCAGCCTGAGATACAACGCTCAACAAGTACTTCGTGCACACGTGAAAGTCTAAGTCCGTTAGCAAGAATATCTTCAAGCTCTACCTGGTTGTGAGCGATACCGCCGCCTGATCCTCCAAGTGTAAAGGCTGGACGAAGTACTACCGGGTATCCGATCTTTCTTGCAAACTCAACGCCGCTCTCAACGTCTGTTACTACAAGAGAAGCTGCGCAGGGTTCACCTATTTTTTCCATAGTGTCCTTGAATTCCTGACGGTCTTCTGCCTTCTTGATAGTCTCAGCAGTTGTTCCAAGGAGCTTGACTCCGTGCTTATCAAGGAATCCTGATTCTGCAAGCTCCATACCAAGGTTAAGTCCTGCCTGACCACCAAGTGTAGGAAGGATTGAATCCGGTTTTTCTTTTTCTATGATCTGTTCTAGAACCTTGACTGTAAGAGGCTCTATATAAACTTCGTCTGCAATGTCGCGGTCTGTCATGATAGTAGCAGGGTTTGAGTTAACAAGTACTACTTCAATTCCCTCTTCTTTAAGTGAACGACAAGCCTGTGTGCCGGCATAATCGAACTCTGCTGCCTGACCTATTACTATTGGGCCGGAGCCAATGACCAAAACTTTTTTGACATCTTTATTCTTAGGCATTTAATAACTTCCTTTCAATTCCTATATATGATTTAAACAGCTGACGATCAATAGTTTTTAAAACATTTTTATCAGGTCAATTCTTACTCAGATAAAAAATGTTTCCATATTAAATCTGATCTTAGCTAAACATTCCATCTGTCATCATGTGTATAAAGCTGTCAAAAAGTGTTCCTGTATCCTGAGGGCCTGCACTTGCTTCAGGGTGGAACTGGACAGTGTATATATTCTTGCCTGTATATCTAAGTCCTTCATTAGTGCCATCGTTAACATTAACATAGGCAGGTATTGCAACTTTAGGATCAAGCTTATCAGTATCTACTACATAGCCGTGGTTCTGTGAGCTGATGTAAACCTTGCCTGTAGCAAGCTCCTTAACAGGATGGTTACCACCTCTGTGACCATACTTGAGCTTATGTGTATCTGTTCCTGTTGCAAGTGCCATGAGCTGATGTCCAAGGCAGATAGCAAAGATCGGAACATCTGAATCATACAGCTTTTTAACTTCCTTAATTACAGACTCGCAGTCCTTTGGATCTCCAGGGCCGTTTGAAAGCATGATTCCATCAGGATTTCCTGAAAGGATCTCTTCTGCGCTTGTATTGTAAGGATATACTGTAACATCACATCCTCTTGCAGCAAGAGAGTTAGCGATGTTGTACTTAGCTCCTACGTCAAGAAGGGCAACCTTAAGATGAGTTCCATCAGCCTTTACGCCGTTAAGCTCTCTTACAAGTGAAGGCTTCTTCTCTCTCTTTGAGTGATCGCCTGCAAGGTCTGCCTTATAGTTTTCTGCATTAAATACAGCGCTTCCCGAAACAGGTCCGTTATCAGACAGATTTCTTGCGCCCTTTACCTCATACTTTTCTTTGCAGGAAACCTTCTCAACCACGCCTTTGGTTGTATAAGCTTTCATCTTCTTAATAAGCTCATCAAGGTTGTAGTTTTCATTGGTTGTGATGACACCATTCATGGTTCCCTTTTCACGAAGGATCCTTGTAAGCTTTCTTGTATCGATTCCCTGAACTCCCGGGATATCATACTTTACAAGAAACTCTTCTAAAGTCATATCACATCTGAAGTTTGATGCTACCTCAGAGAGTTCTCTGATTATGACACCGTCAAGCCAGATTCTCTCAGATTCCATATCGTCAAGGCATACTCCGTAATTACCGATAAGAGGATATGTCATACATACTGCCTGACCTGCATATGAAGGATCGGTAAATACCTCTGTATAGCCTGCCATAGTTGTATTAAATACTATCTCACTGACAACTTCCTTATCAGCGCCAATTGCCTGTCCTTCAAACACTGTTCCGTCTTCAAGGATTAAAAAGGCTTTTTTCATAAACTATCTGTCCCTTCCGCTTCTTAAAAAGAAGAATATAATTGTCTTATTATACACAAAATCTCACCCCCGCATGCGGGGGTGGATCATTATCTATTACTTAAAGTACTGTACACCAGACTTGAAGATCTTAAGATCCTGCTCGCCGTAGATGTTAACAGCTACGCCCTGACCACGACGCTCAGCGTGGCACATCTTACCAAGGCATCTTCCATCAGGAGATGTGATACCCTCGATAGCCTTGTAGGAACCGTTAATATTCCATTCGCTATCCATTGAGATGTTACCGTCTGTATCGCAGTACTGGAATGCTACCTGACCATTTGCAAACAGGTCATCTATTACATTTTCAGGAGCAACGAATCTTCCTTCGCCGTGTGAAGCAGGGTTTGTATAAACTCCGCCAAGCTTAGCCTCCTGAAGCCATGGGCTCTTATTGGATACAACCTTGAGGTATGCCATCTTGGAGATGTGACGTCCTATTGTATTGAATGTCAGTGTAGGTGAATCTACGTTCTGACCTGTGATCTTGCCGTTTGGTACAAGACCGAGCTTGATAACAGCCTGGAATCCGTTACAGATACCAAGTACAAGACCATCTCTTTCGTTAAGTAGCTTTTCTACTGCTTCTTTGATCTTAGCATTCTGGAATGCTGTTGCAAAGAACTTAGCTGATCCGTCAGGCTCATCACCTGCTGAGAATCCGCCAGGGAACATGATGATCTGTGCCTTCTCGATTGACTTCTCAAACTCTTCAACTGATTCGTAGATATCCTGTGCGTTTCTGTTTCTGAATATCTTTATATCAACATCAGCGCCTGCTGCCTTGAAAGCTGCTGCAGAGTCATACTCACAGTTACTTCCAGGGAATACCGGAATGAATACTGTAGGCTTTGCAACCTTGTTCTTACATACATATATATCTTTTGTATCATAAAGCTTTGTTTCGATAACAGTGCTGTCATCTCCTGCCTTTGAAGGGAATACCTTTTCAAGTGTTCCTGTCCATGCTGCAAGGAGCTCTTCACCATCGATCTTGTTTCCTTCTACTGTGAAGACATTTTCAGCTGTTACGCTTCCTACAAATCTAGCACCTTCAACCTCAAGTACCTTGTTAAGGTCAGCTTCTGAAGTCTCAACAAGGAGGTTACACATTCCATTTGCAAAAAGATCTTTTGCACTTAAGCTATCATCGAATGTAACTCCAAGCTTATTACCAAATGACATCTTAGCAGCTGCTGCAGCGATTCCGTAGCCATCTTCTGCATAAGCAGACTTGATCACGCCGCTCTTCATAAGCTCTGAAACCTTATCATAAAGAGCTATTACCTTATCATATACAGGAAGATCGAACTCGTCTCTTGCGATCTTAAGTTCTACGAGCTTATCTCCTGCAGCCTTAAGTTCAGGAGTTACTACATCGCTAAGGTGAGCTACATCTACTGCGAAGGATACAAGTGTTGGTGGTACGTTGATATCGTTGAAGGATCCTGACATAGAGTCCTTACCACCGATTGAAGCCTTGCCAAATCCAAGCTGAGCATCAAGAGCACCAAGAAGTGCTGTAAATGGCTGTGACCATCTCTTTGGATCTTCTGTCATTCTCTTGAAATATTCCTGGAATGTGAAGTGAAGGTTCTTAACTTCACCGCCGCCTGCTACGATTCTTGCAACAGACTCTGTTACTGCATAAACAGCTCCGTGGTATGGGCTCCAGGATGAAAGGAATGGATCAAATCCATAAGCCATCATTGTTACTGTATCGCTTTCGCCATCAAGAACAGGAAGCTTAGCTATCATGTTCTGAGTCTCTGTAAGCTGATATCTTCCGCCGTAAGGCATCTCTACTGTTGCTGCACCGATTGATGAGTCGAATCTTTCTACAAGACCCTTCTGTGAACATACGTTAAGGTCTTTCATCTCCTCAAGAAGTGCTGCCTTTACATCTCCGTTTGAAAGAGCTTCAGCTGCCTTTTCGCAGGCAACCTTGTTAAAGTAGTTATCTGCCTTTGAAGGAATCTCTACTTCTACGTTAGTCTCCTGATGAGCACCATTTGTATTAAGGAATGCTCTGGAGATATCTACTATCTTCTTGCCTCTCCAGTTAAGTACAAGACGAGGTTCCTTGGTTACTACCGCCACCTTTACAGCTTCAAGGTTTTCTTCTGCTGCATATGCAAGGAACTGATCAACATCTTTTGGATCAACAACTACTGCCATACGCTCCTGAGATTCTGATATAGCAAGCTCTGTTCCATCAAGACCTGCATATTTCTTAGGTACAAGATCAAGATTTACATCAAGACCATCTGCAAGTTCGCCGATTGCAACGGATACACCGCCTGCACCAAAGTCGTTACACTTCTTGATAATAGATGAAACTTCTTTTCTTCTAAAGAGTCTCTGAAGTTTACGCTCTGTAGGCGCATTACCCTTCTGAACCTCTGCACC
Source organism: uncultured Butyrivibrio sp. (assembly GCA_947168935.1). Taxonomy (GTDB): domain Bacteria; phylum Bacillota; class Clostridia; order Lachnospirales; family Lachnospiraceae; genus Butyrivibrio. The sequence continues at coordinate 6,060 of CAMVNV010000008.1, forward strand.
GCATGTTGTAAGAGATGCATTTGTATGAGCCTTGGAAGATCCTGTAGCACCGCCGATTCCATCACGTCCTGTACGTCCGCCAAGAAGTACGATGATATCGCCCGGATCTGAAGACTTACGCATTACGTTAGCCTGAGGAGCAGCACCCATAACAGCACCGATCTCCATTCTCTTAGCTACGTAGTTAGGGTGATATACTTCCTTAACATAGCCTGTAGCAAGACCTATCTGGTTACCATAGGATGAGTAACCCTGAGCAGCGCCTCTAACGAGCTTTTTCTGAGAGAGCTTACCCTTAAGTGTTTCTGATACAGGAACTGTAGGATCTGCAGCACCTGTTACGCGCATTGCCTGATATACATAACCTCTTCCTGAAAGCGGATCACGGATAGCACCGCCAAGACATGTTGCAGCACCACCGAAAGGCTCGATCTCAGTAGGATGGTTGTGAGTTTCGTTTTTGAAAAATACAAGCCAGTTCTCAGTTGTCTTGCCTTGTCCATAATCAACCTCTACAGGAACAACTACTGTACAAGCGTTGTTTTCTTCAGATTCTTCCATATCTGTGAGCTTGCCGTCTTTTTTAAGCTTCTTCATTCCAACGAGGGCAAGGTCCATAAGAGAGATGAACTTCTCTTTTTTCTTAGCAGGATCAGCGTAAAGCTCATCACGTGCGATAAGGTATTCATTGTAAGCATTCTCGATAGGCTTTTTGTAATCGCCTTCGCCAAATGTTATTGTCTTAAGCTCTGTGCCGAATGTTGTATGACGGCAGTGATCAGACCAGTATGTATCAAGAACACGGATCTCAGTAACTGAAGGATCTCTTTTTTCCTCATCATGGAAGTAGGTCTGGATCCACTGAAAATCCTTGAATGTCATAGCAAGTCCAAGTGAATCGTAAAGCTCTTTAAGGTCCTCTTCCTTCATGTCCTTGAAGCCGTCGAATGTTTTAACATCTTCTGGCTCTGGATATGTCTCAACAAGTGTATCTGCCTTAGACTCATCAATAACTCGTGAATCTACAGGGTTTACAACATACTCTTTGATCTTAGTAAGTTCTTCATCTGTTACGTTACCGATGATGACATATGTATCAGCACTTCTGATAACAGGCTCCTCTTCACCTCTGATGAAGCGTACGCACTGCTCTGCAGAATCAGCCCTCTGATCGAACTGTCCTGGAAGTGCCTGAACGCTGAATACGCGCTCGCCTTCTTTTGTGTCAAAAGACTCTCTGTAAAGTATATCAACTGGTGGTTCTGAAAAAACTGTTGTACAAGCCTTTTCAAATACCTCGTCAGATACGTTTTCAACATCGTATCTTATAAGTACACGAACATCTTCACATGACATGATACCAAGGTATCTTCTGATTTCATGCCTCAGTTCTTTTGCTTTGCCTGCAAAAGGTTTCTTTTTTTCTACATAGACTCTTCTGACCATAATTCTCCTCTTTCTTTTTTAAAAAAATGTGCTCCGAAATTCGAAGCACATTTTCATTAATTATTAATTAGTATATTGATCTGCCGGTACAATGCCCTGCAGAACATAAAACATTTCCTTATCAACTGCCTGTTCAGATATAGAGATAACTGATGCCATAGTCTTAAGTCCTTCCAATACGTATGCAAGATTTCTGGCAAAACCAGCTATATCCTCACACTCAAATTCACCACTTTCTACACCATCAGAAATGATGGCTTCAATAGTGCTGACATGGTTATCAAAACGGTTTTTTATATAATTATCATCCGGGGATACACTATGTCCGGAATAATACTCCAAAAGTGCGAGACTAAGTCCGTCTTTTCTGCGCAGTATGAAGCGTTTCTGCTCCTTCAAAAAGGACGCAAATCTATCAGAAGCACTAACTTCCGGAGAAACATTAATGCCCTGGGAAAAGTCTGATTCGCCCTCTGCATTATCTGAAGAAAGGGTCTCATTGTCAGCTGGAATAGAATCCTCAGCTTTAAGAACTGCTAAAAATATATCTTCAACACTGGAAAAATGAAGATACAATCCTCCACGGCTAATATCACATGCATCTACAATGTCCTGCATGGTAACACTTTTAAAGCCTTTTTTAGAAAAAATCTCCCTAGCTTTAGCCAAAATATGCTTTTCAGTTCTGTTTGCCTTGGCTCCCATCTCGCTCCCCACAAATCAGCATTACTTAAAAGATATTACTAATTCTATTCAAAACTATTGAAGATCATGTTTCATGATCCCAAAGTTCGATCACTTCCTGCATCTTTCTGACAGCATGCTCAAAAATGCCATGCTGAACAGCTTCTGACCACAAACTTGCCTTGACCTGACCACCAAGAATGTACTTGGATAAGATTCGATTAACATCATCAAGCTGCATTATGTCTGCATGCGCAATGTATTCAAGCTCATCTTTCCAGGTCTGTAGATTTTTTCTTCTATACAAATAGATATAATTGCGGTCCATAAGGCCGGTAGCCTGTGCGTCCTTTACAAAAGAAAGAACTGTTGAATCATAAACCGGGACAGGAATGGTCTTATCCATGTTCGATCCATTGTAGTTCTGATCGACTGCCTTGTTTTCGTTGTCTTTGAACCAACGAAGGTACTTGGAAAGTGTCTCTACCATACCACGATAACGGTTAACAATATCCTGCGGGCTATTTTCGGTTACATCTGCCATGTTTTCACCTCACATCATCACTTTGAAATCAAGATATGAACAGTTACAAAACAACGCCTACTCCGCAATTCTGCATAATTATAACAACAGTGTCACAAATTGTACAGAGTGCGATTCTCCAAATTTTTATACAAATCAGTGTCATTTTTTGAACAAACGTTCTAAATTGGCTCCTACTATATATTTATCGAGTGTTTCAGCCCAATAAATTATAGTGATCATCGCACTTTGCAAGAATAGTTTGCATAGTGGTTTTTAAGCTTTATTTATGTTTCTTCTTTATAATGTTGATTATAATGAAAGTGTAGTCGTATTATCAATAGCGGCAGAACGGAATTTTGAATATCATCTTGACTTATCCTGCATTTGTTTATAGATTATTATGATGAAGATCTGAAGTAATCTTATAAGAAATAAATGATAAGACTCTCAGGGAATAATATAAAAAAGGTTAGACTATGAAATATATTAGAATGTACATAAAATACACATTAAGATACACACTTAAACCGCTGTCATTTGTGCCGGCGCTTATTATGATGTACCTTATTTTCACTTTTTCCGGTCAAAATGGAGCTGAGTCAAGTTCACTCAGCTATGATGTTGGTTTTCATTTCTATGATATTATCAACAACATCTTTGGGCTCAATCTGTCCACTTCACAGATTGCCGACTATGCAATGACCAATCAGTTCTATATAAGGAAAGCAGCTCACATAACAGAATATTTCCTTCTTGCTATGTCTGTTTCTCTTCCTTTATACGTTTACAAGATAAGAGGATTCAAACTCTCAATTCTGGCTACGCTCTTTTGTGTCGCATATGCCTTTCTTGATGAGTATCACCAGTCCTTTACTTCCGGAAGATCAGCCCAGCTTCGTGATGTAGCCATAGACTCTATCGGTATTGTAGCAGGCGTTATCGTAGTTCGCCTCCTTGGTTTTATAGGACGCAAAACTGTATTCAAAACCTTGTCCGAAGAATACGAAGAACAGGAAGCAGCCTGATCCAGCCAAGACCTATATACCTTTCGTATACGTTAAAAGTCCCCATTTGCAACATAAGCAAATGGGGATTATTTTAATTAGCCACACATATATCCAGAATCTCTCTTATATCTCCGGATACGGCAATCTCCGGCTTATAGCCCTTGAAGTATCCGTCTATAACTCTTGCTAATCTTGCACGCATCTCTATAGCGCTAAGATTATCTGTATTTAGGAAAATACTGTCGACCTTGCAGGCTGCAGCAATTCCTATATCGCTTTGAATCTCATTACCTATCATGACACAACTTGTCGCAGTGAGTTTGTGCTCATCCAAGAGCTTTTTCATAAACTGAGGCTGAGGCTTTTTCATATTGTTTTCTGAAGATATATAGATCGCATCAAAATACTTTGTAAGCCCTGTCATTTCAAGTTCAGGTCTTGTGAAAAGCCCCTGTGCGTTGGAAAGAAGGTATATCTTTCCACCACTTTCCTTAATGGTATCCAAAGTCTCTTTTACCCCGGGATACAGGCGAAGCTTATCCCTTGATAAAGTCCTGAATATATTGGAAAGATCCTTGGCCCATTGACTGTCAGTAAGTTCTTCTTCTGTCATGTTTGCTACAGCGCTGTCTGTATCATGATGCGCCGGAGCCTTTAGTAAAAGCTTTGCAAAGACCTTTTCAAGCTGAATCTCCGGATAATTGATAGCAAGCTTATAAGCAAGCTCATGCTCCTGTTCCATAACAAAGTCAAAGTACTTTTGCTGAAGCTGTTCAGGAGTATAATCTGCTCCGTAACAGGAATAAAAACCTGCTATTTCCTTCCAGAATTCCGGTTTATTCTCATCTGTATGTATATCAACCAGCGTTCCATAAAGGTCAAAAATAAAATTATCGTATTTAAGATTCATAGATGATCCTTTCGCTTAAGCCCCTTATTTCAAAACACATATTGACTGTCCTGGCATTTCAACGTGTCCATCTTTAATAGTTATCTGCGTATTATCCAGGGTAAGGTATCCTGAAATCTTTAACTCTTTATACTCATCAGATGAAAGGTCTATTACTGCAGCTTCATCAGTTGTATTGTAAATAACGATAACTTCCGAAGTTACGCTGTTTCCACTTTCATCTTCCCTTGTCCAGGTCTTTTTGATAGCAGCAACTGTTCCATCGCATAGCTTCTCTTCTTTAGTAATAGTGCCCCTCGCAAGTTCAGGATTTTTATTCCTCATATTAAGGGCTCTCTTATAGTAGCTAAGAAGTGAAAGCTCGTCCTGTAATTGTTCTTCAACTGAAGGGAAAACCTGCTCCACGTCGCTGTCAGCTCCTTCCGGCACATTACATATACCTTTAGTATCAGTAGCTGACCAGTTCATAGGAAGTCTTTTATTAGGATCATCCTTACCGCGGCTGTTCATGCCTATTTCTTCACCGTAGTATATAAATGGACTTCCGCTCATAGTAAGGAGTATTCCGGCAGCCATCTTGAGGTCATTCACATCATTATTCAGGTTGTTAGCGACTCTGACCTGATCATGATTTGTAAGAAATGGCGCATCAATATAATCAGGATTAGCTGCAGAATATGTGTTCTCATAATCGATCATGGCGTTAACAAGGCTGTCAGCACTGCTCTGCCCTCTGGCAGCTTTTTCGATACTTCCTTCAGCTCCTGAAGCAGGGAAGTTGAACATACTTGGAGTCATACTCTTATAAAAAGCTGTAATAGTGGCTTTGTTGGCCCATACTTCAGATACCATGTAAAAGTCTGACTTCTTAGTAAGACAGTAATTGTAGATCCAGTTCATGATCTCGAGAGAAGATTTCTGATCATCGTCCTCATAGTGCATGGCAGCATCCATTCTGTAGCCGTCTATTCCATGCTCTATCCAGAAGTCTGATATGTCTTCAAACTCTTTTCTCAGATTCTCATTTTCAAGGTTAAGATCAGGCATCTCAGACCAGAACACGCCTTCGTAGTACCAGTCAGTTCCTGCTACGTTGTACCATGCATCATTCTTTTTTTCTCTGGAAAAATTGTAATAAGAAACGTATGGACATTCGCTTTCATCAGGCTCTTTTCCCTCATCAAGGGTTTTAAGATAATCGCAGGCATCTAAAAACCACTTATTCTGGGAGGATGAATGATTCATAACCATATCAATAATGATGTTAATGCCTCTTTTATGGCACTCTTCCACCAGCTTATCAAAGTCCTCCATAGTGCCATATTCGGAATCGATATCCTTGTAGTCTATGACATCATACTTGTGATAGGTTGGTGATGGCATGATAGGCATAAGCCAGATTCCGTTGATTCCAAGCTCAGTAAGATAGTCAAGCTTCGCTGTTACGCCGTTAAGATCACCTATACCATCTCCATCAGAATCATAGAATGAGTGTACATAGATCTCATAGAAATTTCTGTAATTATCATCTATGATCTGTACCTGTTCATCTTCTGCTTTTTTGTTGCAGCCAGAAAGAAGGGCTACTGTCATTGCCACGCACAGGCATACAGCAGACAGACGGTTAACTATACTAAAAAAATGCTTTTTCATATACTCCAGTCCTTATAGCTTAAAAACGAACCATTAGCTCCCAATACAGCTCCTCTATCGCCGTATCTTTGAATGAAAAGAGGCAGAGACAGACAATTCTGCCTCTGCCTTGTGATAAAGCTGATAAAAATATTTAAATAACCCGATGCATATGGAGTTTTACCATATCTAGATCATCCCTTAACAGCACCGCCTGTTACACCTTCAACATAGTACTTCTGAAGAGCCATGAACAGAGCTGTGATCGGAACTGCGATAAGCACGCCGCCTGCGCAGAATCTTGTGAAATATCCCTGATAGTCGTTGGTGTTAACCCAGTCATAAAGACCAACGGCTACGTTGTAGCTCTTGCTGTAACCAAAAGCGATATATGATGCAAAGATATAGTCACACCATGGTGCCATGAAAGCAACCAGTGCCTGATAGATGATGATAGGCTTTGAAAGAGGAAGAAGCATTGTGAAGAAGATTCTTGCACGTGATGCTCCGTCAATTCTTGCAGCCTCATCAAGTGTCTTCGGAATAGTATCAAAGAAGCCTTTACATACATAGTATCCCATACCGGAACTTGCAACACCTACAAGGATAAGTCCAGGGATAGCGCCTGCCTGTGTAAGTCCTACGTTCTTCAAAAGGAAGTACAGACAGATCATTGATAAGAATCCCGGGAACATTCCAAGTACCAGCCAGAACTTCATAAGGAATGTCCTTCCTGCAAATCTTGTACGGGAAAGTGCATAACTTACCATAAGTACAAAACATGTCTGACCAAGTGCGATAAAGAATGCAATGATAAATGTGTTTTCAAACCATTTTACAAAGTTTGAATCTGCCGAGAACAGCCAGCTGTAACTAGCAAGAGAGAATGTTTTGGGAACAAGATAATCTACCATTCCTCCGCCACCCTCAGATGGTGCTCTAAAACTCTGCAGTACGATACAAACGAATGGAAACAGCCAGATAATACTAAGTATTACCAAAAGTATATATGCTATAGCATTACCTAAAGCGGTGTGTTGTTTATGTAATTTCTGCTCAGCCATTACTGGAATCCCTCCTCATCTTTAATTGAAGGCAGTCTGTTGTATGCGATAAGAGATGTAACCGCAACAACGATGAATGTAAGAATACCTACACAGGCTGCTAACCTATAGTTAGTACTGTTAAGAATAAGCTTGTACAGCCATGTTACAAGAAGGTCGGTATAACCTGATCCTCCATACAACTTAAGAGATGTAGGTCCACCTCCTGAAAGGAGATAAATAACATTAAAGTTATTAAGGTTTCCTGTAAATGATGTAAGAAGGTATGGTCCTGTTACAAAAAGCATGTATGGCATTGTGATCTTTTTAAACATCTGCCATCTGTTTGCTCCATCAATCCTCGCACTTTCATAAAGGTCAGCAGGGATATTCATAAGAAGACCAGTTGCCATTAGCATTACGTATGGAACACCGATCCACAGGTTAAGTACTATAATGAGTATTCTTGCCGTCATAGGATGTGCCCAGAAATTGTATGAGCGCTCAAAAATACCCCATTTAACAAAATAAGTATTAATAAGTCCATCCGCAGCGAACATCTTAGATACATACAAAAGTGATATAAACTGTGGAATTGCTATAGTCATTACGAAAATAGTACGCCAGAGCTTTTTGAACTTAATGCCCTTTTTGTTTATAAGAAGGGCAAGTGCGATTCCTCCAAAATATGTAGAGAATGTTGCAAAGAAAGCCCATACAAGTGTCCAAATAAGGATTGTGGTAAAGGTAGATCCCATACCGTTTCCACCGAACTGGAAGAGCTGCTTGAAGTTTTCAAGTCCAACCCATGTAAAAAGCTTACTTGGAGCCTGGTGATTAGCATCGTAATTAGTAAATGCAACACATATCATGAATATGATCGGTACAACCATGAATATAAGAACGCCGAGTACCGGTAATGCAAGCAGTGTTGCATGAAATTTCTGATCCAAAAGTGATTTTAAATCCTGAGTTGCTGTAGGAAGACTACCACCTTTTTTGATAATCTCCTGCTCATTCTGATTTTCCTGGATATTAAGTCTCCAGAAGGCTACAAACAAAACGCAAAGTACTGCAGTCAAAACACCATACAAAAGTATAAGGAACGAATTATCTCCATATGTTGTAAGGAAGGTATTCGGATCCATATGTGTTTCTTCAGTACCAAGTGTAGATAACTTTGAAAGGTTTGAAATACCTTCGGTTGCCATATAAAAAATAAAGGCCACCTGAATAAGAAGGTATGCAAGACCTCTTGCAAATGATTTCCTCATAAGTGGACCAAAGCCCATTATAAGAAATGAAACTCTTGTTTTCCAATCTCCCTCTTTAAAAGTAACACCTATATTCTTTATGTTTCCTGCGATAATTCCAAGCACATTATTACTGTTCTTTTTCATAGAAGCACTCCCGCAAAAACAGGGGAGAGGAAAAGCCTCTCCCCTGAATAATTAACCTGTTCATTTCACAATTATCCAGAAATATTACTGAATAAGTGATGCGCATGTATCATCGTGTGTCTTAAGCTCTGCCATGAAATCTTCATCTGAAGAATCTACTGTAAGAGTTCCGTTCTCAACGTCTGCGCCAAGAGCACCTGCAAGATCCCACCATTCGCCAGGATACTGACCCTGAGGAATCATGTAAGGCATCTGCTCCTGAAGAGCTGCAAGAGCTACGTTAGCCTTAACTGTGCTGTCTTCCTGTGCTGTAAGGTTTGAAGGACCCCAACCCTGAGCATTGAATCTCTCAAGCTGAGCATCTGTATCTGTAAGCATCTTAGCAATTTCATAGCACATAGCGAGCTTGCCGCCTTCTGTCTGAGGCTTAACACCAAGGAGCTTGTTTCCTGAGAATCCACTCATGTGGTATGTCTTACCATCAGCACCTTCGAATGAAGGAAGTGCTGCACATGCATAGTTGTCACCAAGCATATCTTCAAGAGCTGCGCTATCCCATGTACCATCGATGATAGCACCAACGTTTGTAGCTTCACCAGCTGAAGAACCATCAACGAATGCCTTAGAAGAAGCAACCTCTGCCATCTCCTTGATAGCTACAAGACCTGCATCAGAAGCATAGTCTGCTGTAACACCTGTGAAGTTACCATCTGCATCTGTTTCGAATGCACATGTGCAACCTGCGCCGAAGAAGAATGAAGCGTTGTACCAAGCTGAATCAACGTCACAGTAGAATCCCTTACCTGCAGCTTCGCAATCAGCGATGATCTGCTCAAGTGATGTAGGATCTGTAACTACTGTACTATCATAATAAAGGAAATATCCGTTATCAGATGTCATAGGGAATGCATAAAGTGTATCGCCTGATGTAGCTGCTCCGATAGCACCTGCATCATTGCTTGATGTAACCCATGATGACATATTGTCGTTAAGAGGCTGAAGCGCACCAGCAGCTACAAGACGTGTAAGCTGATCCTGTGCAAATCCGTAAATATCAGCGCCACCTGAAACGTCTGTGATCATGTTAGATGCTGCATCGCCTTCACCAACAGCTTCAACTGTGATGTTGCCTGCATATCCTGAATATGCATCGTTAGAAGCGATGAAATCATCAACAAGCTTCTGAGTAAGGTCTACAACGTTCTCAGCAACCCAGATTGTGATCTCGCCTGAACCATAATCGATTGCAGGAGCATCCTGAGCTGTATCAGTTGTATCACCTGATTCTGTCTTATCAGTAGCGTCTGTGTTTTCTGTTTTCTGTGAATTGTCAGTTGTGTTTTCAGATCCGTTGTCGCCACAACCAGCGAGCATAGAAGCAACAAGTGCCTGAGTAAGTAAAACGGTTAAAACTTTCTTTTTCATGTTTCCCTCTCCTTTTTTGACTTTTTATTTAAAGTGTCAGAACACTCCAAATCCCAAAGTTCATACCAAAAACAAAGAAAAATCGAAAATTTCCGAAATTTTCGTTTGACAATTATGTTTTATCACACTTTATGCATAATTGTCAATATTTCCAACGTCACTATTATTTATTCGTCATTTTCAACAAAGGATTATATTCGCTTTATTGCATATGTTTCAAATTTTTTCGTTTATTTTCGCATAATCTTGTTTTTGCTCTTTGTTAACCTTATAATATATGAAGACATATTAAGGATGATTAGTGCATTTTCGGATTTAATTCAAAATCAGGGTTGATACAGCTCATTTGCGAAACTTATACGAATATGCACTAAGTGAAAGGATCACATGGCTACCATAAAAGATATTGCCAATAAGCTTGGCATTTCCGTCAGTACCGTATCCAAGGGATTGAACGGTGCTAAAGACATCAGTGCCGCACTCAGGCAGGAAGTACTTGAAACTGCAGTTGAGATGGGCTATACAGGGCGTAAAACCCAGCGAAAGAGTCAGAAAAGACTTTGCATCTTTATTGAAAATATGGATTATGAATCCACCAGCCAGTTCGGCTATGACATAGTCCTTGGATTCAGACAGGCAGCTTATAAAGAACAGTGTGAAGTAGTCATCCAGCCAGTCAGCCACGAATTCCAGGTCAACGAAAAGTTTGACACATATATGCTTGGTAACGGTTTTTCCGGAGCATTTCTTCTTGGCTTTTCATTAGAAGATCCCTGGATGGAACAACTTAAGACAACGTCATTTTGCACAGTTCTTCTTGATAACTTTATAGAGAAGAATCCTAATGTAGGATATATAGGAACTGATTCAGAAGAAGGAATCGCTCTTGCCATTGAGCACCTCACCAGGCTTGGTCATGAAAAGATCGCCTTTCTTGATGGTTCAAGAGGATCAATGGTATCAGACCTTCGAATGATCGCATATCTTGACAGCATGACAAGGCACAGACTTCCTGTTGATCCTAACCTGGCTGTATATGGATATTTCGTAGCAGAAGCAGCTCACTATCATGTTCCGACATTCCTTGATCTTGGAGCTACTGCTATCCTTTGTGGTAATGATCTCATTGCATCAGGTGTTATTGAAGAATGCACAAGAAAAGGATTCAAGGTACCGGAAGATGTAAGTGTTATAGGATTTGATGATCTTCCTATCGCAGAGCATCTTGATCCTCCGCTTACTTCTGTTAAGCAGGACAGACTTGAGCTTGGCAAATGCGGATTCTACATATTAAGAGCCATGACAGAGCGTATTTCTCTTTCAAAGAACCTGCTCAGGCCTTCACTTACAGTAAGATCTTCAACTGCTATAGCTAAGCCAAGGCTTGCTAAGCGCCACAGTTCAGAAAAAGATTCTGTACGTAACATTAACCCTGAACTGTTCTCACAGTATCAGCAGCACAGAACAATACGATAAATTACAAAAACGCGCAGTAATGCGCGTTTTTGTTTTGGCATCAACTCAGCCAAGGGCAAAAAAATAGCACCGATCAACTCGGTGCTTCCTGTTTTATAAAACAGGGGAAGAGAGATTCGAACTCCCATGAACGGTTTTGGAGACCGTGATACTAGCCATTGTATGATTCCCCTTTATTTCGCTGGCTTGTCGCCGTCAACGAAATAAATTATATCAAAGCGTTTTCGTGTATGCAAGCGTTTTTTGCAGTTTTTTCAAAGAATCGTTATTGCGTATTTCACGTGTCTTTATTAAGAATATCTGTATTAAGAATGACTGAATTCAAAGCTTCTGCATTCAGAATATCTTCATTGCATCCTGCAGGGAACTAACGCCAATTATCTCAAGACCCTTTGTATCTTTGATCTTACTCTCATAAGCTTTAGGAAGGATTATTGTCTTAAAGCCAAGCTTCCTTGCTTCCATAACGCGCTGCTCTGTCATACTTACGCTTCTTACTTCTCCTGAAAGGCCGACTTCACCAAAGGCAACTACTGATGAATCAATAGGCTTATTCTTAAAGCTTGATATAACTGCAAGGCATATTCCAAGGTCAAGAGCAGGCTCCTGAAGCTTCATTCCACCGGCAAGATTTACATAGGCATCACAATCAGCCATCTGAAGGCCAACTCTTTTTTCAAGGACGGCCATAAGAAGATTAACTCTGTTATAGTCTGTGCCGTTTGCCTGTCTTCTTGGGAATCCAAAGCTAGTGCGGCATACAAGCGCCTGTATTTCAAGAAGTATAGGTCTTGTTCCTTCTATAGCACAGGTAACAATGCTTCCACTGGCATCTTCCGGCCTTCCGTCCAGCATAAACTCTGATGGATTCTGAACTTCAGCAAGACCGTCTTCGCGCATTTCAAACACACCGATCTCATTAGTAGAACCGAATCTGTTCTTAACACCTCTGAGTATTCTGTAGGAAGCATGCCTGTCGCCTTCAAAATACAGCACAGTATCCACCATATGTTCAAGGACTCTGGGGCCTGCAACTGTTCCTTCCTTGGTAACATGACCTACTATAAATATAGATACGTTCATGCTTTTTGCTATTCTAAGAAGAACCGCAGTAGTCTCTCGAACCTGGGATACACTTCCGGGCGCTGATGTTACGTCCTCGTTGAACATAGTCTGAATAGAGTCGATTATTACTATTTCAGGCTTATCTTTGGATATTACCGATTCTATAGTTGATAGATTAGTCTCACACAAGAATTTCAGGTTATCTGTAAACTTACCGATACGATTAGCTCTTAACTTGATCTGCCTAAGAGACTCTTCACCGGAAATATATAAGATGCTATGTCCATCATCAGACATATTTCTTGCAACCTGAAGAAGGAGTGTTGATTTACCAATACCAGGGTCTCCGCCAACAAGGGTAAGTGATCCTCTTACAAGACCGCCTCCAAGCACTCTGTTAAGTTCACCGATATGAGTATCACTTCTGTCTTCCTGTCCAAGCTCGATCTCGGACAGAGCCTTTGGACTAATAGATGAAGACTGCGCACCTCCTGATATCCCACTTCCAAGGGATGCTCTTTTATTTTTTGGCTCAGGTTTAACCAGCTCTTCTACCATGGTGTTCCATTCATGGCATGAAGGGCACTGTCCCATCCATTTTGATGATTCATATCCGCAGTTTTGACAAAAGAATGCTGTTTTGATCTTAGCAGGCATATTCCTCTCCCTCACAAATTCACGTATAAGATATTCTATCACATTAATTAAACATAAAAAAAGGCACAGACATACGTCATTGTATGTCTGTGCCTTGATTATGAAATTTTTAAGCTTCTTCGACCTTAACTGTCACCGGCTTCCCGGAAAGCTCAACACTGATTGACAGCTTACCGCCAAGACCTGTTGTCATCTTTCCTTCACTGGAGCCATCTATGAGTACGTTATACTCTGTATTGTCCTCCATACCTAAAGTGATCTGTGCGTCTGCGTTACCTTCAACCATGAATGTCACACCTTTTTCGGTCTCTTTGAAGTGAGTCACTGCCGTTCCTGGGACAGATTCATAGACAAACATATCGTTCGCCTCAAGTCTTGTAATGTCCTTAAACGTCTTGACCTTGAGCAAATCTCCGCCGTGCTTGAAATCTTCAAGCTTCGACTTTGATGGAAGCTCGTAGTTACCAAAGCTGATTGTACCGTCAGCTTCTGCCCGCAGCAACTGTTCTACTACAGCCATATGGAACCTCCTATTGGTACGATAAAAAAAGTTTTCAAAGTGCATTATCCCTTTTGGGTAATAACCATTATACCATAAATTTAAACTACAACTGCCTTTTTTGGTCTACCTGGTTTCTTTTTTGTTTTAGAAGAAGGAGCCTTTTTGGCAGGTGCCTTCTTAGCAGCTGGTTTAGCTTTCTTTTCTGCCTTAGCTTTTGCCGGTGCTTTAGCTACCTTTTCTTCCTTACCTGAAAAAGTAATCTTGCCGTCCTTAATTCCAACTACAACGTCACTATCTCTCTTGATATTGCCTTTGAGAAGCTCTTCAGCCATTGCATCTTCAATAACAGTCTGAATAGCACGCTTTAATGGTCTTGCGCCCATCTTCTCTTCTGAGTACTTATCAACAAGATGCTTCTTAACAGCAGGTGATATTGTAAGTTTGATATTAAGCTGCTCTTTGCATCTCTTTGAAAGAGAGTTTGAAAGAAGAGTAACGATCTGAGTCATCTCTTCTGTTGAGAGCTGGTGGAATACCATGATCTCATCAATTCTGTTAATGAACTCAGGCTTAAAGAGGCGCTTTACCTCATCCATTACGCCGCTCTTCATTGTCTCATAGTCTTTTTTAGCATCAACTTTGGTATCAAAACCAAGCCTCTTAGGAGATACTATCTTCTGAGCACCAACGTTGGAAGTCATGATAATGATAGTATTCTTGAAGCTTACTTTGCGTCCCTTTGCATCAGTAATATGACCATCATCCAGTACCTGAAGAAGGATGTTGAATACATCCGGATGAGCCTTTTCGATCTCATCAAAGAGGATTACTGAATATGGATTTCTTCTAACCTTTTCAGAAAGCTGTCCACCATCATCATATCCAACATAACCTGGAGGTGATCCGATCATCTTGGACACACTATGTGGTTCCATATATTCTGACATATCTACGCGGATAAGAGCACTCTCTGATCCGAACATTGCTTCTGCAAGAGCCTTTGAAAGCTCTGTTTTACCTACACCAGTAGGTCCAAGGAAAAGGAATGACCCGATCGGTCTATTAGGATCCTGAAGTCCTACACGTCCTCTTCTGATAGCCTTGGAAACTGCTTCTACAGCTTCTGACTGACCTATAACCCTCTTATGAAGCGTAGCTTCGAGTTTAAGAAGTCTCTCAGACTCCTTCTCTGCTATCTTCTTAACAGGAATCTTGGTCCAGAGTGCAACAACCTCTGCAACATCATTAGCACCTACAACTACAGAGCCAGTCTGCTCTTTGCGCTCATTAGCTGCTTTCATTCTGTTATATTTTTTGATAAGAAGAGCCTGCTGTCTGTTAAGTTCGCCTGCCTGTCTGTAATCCTCGCTCTTAAGGGCTTCTTCAACCTGATCATCAAGATCCTTGATTTGACTATCCAGGTCACGCATCTTGGATGTGTCACCCATAGAGTTAAGTCTCACTGCTGATGCAGCTTCATCAATAAGGTCGATTGCTTTATCAGGAAGATTTCTATCGTTGATATAACGGTTAGACAGTTCAACCGCAGCCTTAATAGCTTCAGGGAGTATGCGAACGTGATGATGCTCTTCATACTTGTAAAGTATACCATTAAGAATATTGAGAGTCTCTTCAACAGTAGGTTCTTCTACTGTAACAGGCTGGAAACGACGCTCCAGCGCAGCATCCTTCTCAACATACTTACGATATTCAGATATAGTGGTAGCTCCGATGATCTGGATCTCGCCTCTTGCAAGAGATGGCTTTAAGATATTGGAAGCATCGATAGCACCTTCTGCGCCGCCTGCTCCAATAAGAGTATGCATCTCATCTACAAAGAGAATGATGTTGCCATCTTCAGCAACTTCGTGGATAACCTTTTTGATACGCTCCTCAAATTCGCCTCTATACTTGGATCCAGCGATCATACCGGACAAGTCAAGAGTAAGGAGACGCTTACTCTGAACTGTAAAAGGAACATCTCCAGACACGATTCTCTGGGCAAGTCCTTCTACAACTGCTGTCTTACCAACACCAGGTTCACCTATAAGACATGGGTTATTCTTGGTTCTTCTTGAAAGAATCTGAATAACACGTTTAATCTCTGATTCACGTCCAATGACCGGATCAAGCTTTCCTGCAGCTGCAAGAGCTGTAAGATCACGGCTGTACTGTGCAAGTGCACTTCCCTTTTTGCGTCCGGACTGACGCTTTCCAAGATCCTCTTTTACCAAGTTAGGATCTTCGCCCATAGCTGCAAGTGTCTCAGCATAGAGCTTCTGAACCGGAACATTGAGAGTACTGATAAGTCTGACAGCTACATTTTCGCCATCCTTAATAAGAGCCAGGAGAATGTGCTCTGTTCCTGTCTTGGATGCACGGAATCTGTCAGCCTGGCGATGTGCCTCATTAAGGACCTGCTGAGCCCTTGGTGAAAAACCATCGCGGTCCATAGTAGTAACGCTTCCATCCTGGACAATAAGATCTTTTACAAGATCCATAAGGCGTTTTTCATCTATTCCATTATCAATTAATATTCTGGATGCAACACTTCCCTCTTCCCTGATAAGTCCAAGCAGAATATGCTCTGTTCCAACATAGTTCAGTTTCAGACTTTTTGAAGCCTTGCGAGCTGTTTTGAGCGCGTTTTCGGCCTTATCTGTAAACTGTGAATTCATATATTTACATTCCCTCCTGCTGTGTATTTTAGTTAAAGATATTATCAGATCCCGCTGTATTCATCGTAAATCTGATCTATAAGATTATGGATCTCATTTCTAGAAATATTCTTGCAAAGAGCCCTTGCCAGAACGACTTCAAGCCCCTGCCTTGCCTCTTCAAGTGCCTGCAGCTTATCGATGTCCACTGCAATAACGGCACCTTTTCTTCGGTCAATCTTTACAAAGCCCTCCTGTTGCAAGATAGAATAAGCTTTATTGACCGTATGCATATTAATGCCAATGGTTTCTGCAAGTGTCCTGACACTTGGAAGCTGCTCGCCTTCACGAAACTGTGAAGTAGCTATTCCAAGTATGATCTGATTACACAATTGAAGATAAATGGCATCATCACTGTTAAAATCAATTTCTATCATCATACCTATAACCTCTGTTATATAAATGGTATAACAGGGAGATTATTCATGTCAATAAATATGCCTGGAAGAATTATGAAGCTTTTGTTAAATATCGGTTTTTCCATCTCATATAACAAGACTTTTAGTTTTGTTTTTATGAAAAAAGAATATAGATCAATTTTTATGTTCAAGAATGTATACATTTTTGAATCATAGATTCAAAAATGTATAAATAAGCCGGATTGAAATACATTGTTCCAATCCGGCTTATATTAGATACAGGATGTCATCTAGTACCTGTTTTGAAATGAATGACTTCTTGAACGTAAATTACAGAAACGCGCATTTACTGCGTGTTTCGTAATTCAGTGAATCAGTAGTCAACCAAGCCTTCGACCTTGTCGAACTGAATTGGCTTGGTTGATGCATTTCAAGGTACAGTTAACGTCTCTTTCCATCATTGTCATTATCGAGATCAAGGAATTCGAACTCAAAATCATCGTCATCAGCAAAATTTCTGGATTTACGAGGTGTTGGTTTTGAATTTCTATCTGGTCTTACAGTAGATGGGCTTGGAGCAGGAGCCATTTCTTCTTCAGGAAGAGGTCCTTCCTCCGGATATTCTTCAGGATAACCATCTTCTGGATATCCGTCTTCGTAACCATCTTCATAACCATCATCGTAGCCATCATTTTTTCTTGACTTGAATCTGTCAAAAAGTCCTGCCTTACGAGGTCTTGGTTCTTCCTCATACTGCATGTTGTCATCCTCGTAGTTGCCACCTTCATCATCATAGTAAAGAAGGTTTCTGAGTCTGATGAACAGGAAAATAACTGCGCCTGCAAGTACAACAACAAGGATCAGAAGAATGATATCAAGAAGACCGAATGCCTTCTGAGTACCATGCTGCTGGATATAATCATTAGCAGCAAGAACACCTTCAACGCTGTACTTTACAGGATTGCCATCTGTATTCTTTACAAGCTGATATGTACCATCCTGATCGATAAATACATAATAGGAATCTTTAGATGTAGTAGCAACTATAGAATTGCCGCCACCTGTTGTCTCCTGAGTTTCCTGCGGCTGCTCAGTAGTATCGCCTTCAGTATTCTCAGTATTTTCTGTTCCTTCACCAGTTTCACCTGTTTCAGTGTTTACTTCTGTATTCTCTCCACCTTCAGATGTTTCAGGTGCGCCAAGCTGTACAAGGTCTGCACGGATGAATCCCTGAACCCCATTGGAAAGAGTAATATAATACCACTGCTTGCCTGATGAATCATTAGCTGAACCGGTAACTGTTACTACATCACCTGCAGATACACTTCCTGCTACAGAATAAGCTGTGCCTGCACCTGAACGTACATTAGCTTTGCTTGTTGTAACAGTAGCTGTTGTAGAATCCATTGCTGTAACCTGAGTATCAGGAAGATCTGCAGCTGTCTGTGTATTATCTGCTGTAGTAGCCTGTGTTGTAGTCGTATTATCTGTTGTAGTTGAATTATCTGTTGTAGTTGAATTATCTGTTGTTTGTACAGATGTTGTGTCTGTAGTTGTAATGGTATTATTTGCAGAAGTATCAACTTCCTGAGGTTCTCCCTTAGCTACAAGGTCACCTCTTACATAACCTGTTCCTCCAACTACATTAACCTTATACCAAACCTGTCCGTTGGCATCAGTTACTTCAGCCAGGATCTGAACCTGATCTCCGTTTTTAAGACTTCCAACTACTTCGCTAGATGTATCAGTGTTAGAACGAACCTTAGCTGATGAAGCTGTAACAGTTGCATATGTTACTGTCTCTGCATTAGTTGTAAATGCACCTCCCATGACAAGAGTCATAACAGTTACAAATGTGACTATTAAAGCCACTATTCTCCCACGTTTTCTCTCCATAGTTAACCTCTTTCTTTCTGCCAGACTCATAAAGCACACATATTATCAGATCTCATCAAGTGCTTTACCGATGTCATGACGCATATATTTGCCTTCAAAGCTAATAAGCTCTGTTAGCTTATATGCGTTCTCTCTGGCTTCTTTAAGTGTATTTCCTTTGGCTGTAACACCAAGCACTCGGCCTCCGTTTGTGACTACACGTCCCTGCTCGTCAAACTTAGTTCCTGCATGGAAACAATATCCATCTTTCAGATCATCAAATGAATCGAGACCTGAAATAACTTTACCTTTTTCATACTTAACCGGATATCCTTCAGATGCAAGCACTACACAAACAGCTGCCTTATCTTCAAATTCAAGATCTATCTTATCAAGAGTGCCGTCAATTACAGCATTCATGACATCTATTATATCAGTTTTCATGCGTGGAAGCACGACCTGAGTTTCAGGATCACCAAATCTGGTGTTGTATTCAACAACCTTTGGACCATCAGCAGTCATCATAAGACCAAAGTAGAGAACTCCCTTGAACTCTCTTCCCTCAGCTGCCATAGCATCAACAGTCTTCTGATAGATTGTCTCGCAGGCTACCTTATTGATCTCTTCTGAATAGAAAGGACTTGGAGAGAAAGTACCCATACCACCGGTATTAAGACCTGTATCTCCATCCCCTGCTCTCTTATGATCCTGTGAAGAACTCATAAGCTTATAATGCTTACCATCAACGAATGCAAGTACAGATACTTCTCTTCCTGTCATGAATTCTTCGATGACCATCTCGTTACCTGCACTTCCAAACTTCTTATCAAGCATGATCTCATCAACGCCGCTTAAAGCCTGTTCAAGATCCTGGCAGATAAGAACGCCCTTACCAAGAGCAAGCCCATCAGCCTTTAATACTATAGGGAACTTAACTGATGTCTTAAGGTATTCCTTAGCCTTGTCTGCATCTGTAAATGTCTCGTAAGACGCTGTTGGAATATCATACTTTTTCATAAGGTCTTTGGAAAAAGCTTTGCTACCTTCAATGATAGCAGCATTTTTTCTTGTACCAAAAACTCTGAGACCCTTTTCTTCAAGAGCATCTACGATTCCTGCGCAAAGCGGATCATCCTGACTACATACTACAAGATCAACACCGTTTTCTTTGGCAAAATCTCCGATCTTATCGAATTCCATTACACCAAAAGGCACGCACTCTGCAAGCTTTGCAATACCTGCGTTACCAGGTGCACAATAAATCTTATCAACTTGTTTACTTCTGGAAATTGCTTCGACCATCGCGTGTTCGCGACCGCCCCCACCGACTACAAGGACTTTCATTAGAATCTCCTCCGATTAAATTATATCCGCGATCATGGCATAATACAATGCCAATTACATACTAACAACGCACCAACTTTTCTAAGAAAATACCATTTATTTATAAATGATTTTTTTAGAATACACAAGCGAAGCCAATGATTTTTGGCTTCGCCATAAGTATTTATAGATTAAAGATTACTTGAGTCATATCCATCAATAATAACATGATGATCTTCAACTCTGACCTTACCCTGAGCTATCAAGTTAATAGCCTTTGGCATGATCTTCCATTCAGCCTGTTCCATAACACGCTTTTGGAGTATTTCAGGTGTATCTCCCTGTTCAACCATAACAGCCTTCTGCAGGATGATAGGACCTGTATCTGTTCCCTCATCTACAAAATGAACTGTTGCACCTGTAACTCTTACGCCTCTTTCAAGGACCTTTTCATGAACATGAAGTCCATAATAGCCCTGTCCGCAAAATGACGGAATAAGTGCAGGATGAATATTGATTATACGATTTGGAAATGCCTTTACTATTTCCTGTGGAATAACTACCATGCAGCCTGCCAGTACTACAAGATCAGGCTCTGCACTTTGAAGTGTCTCAAGGAAGTCTTTATTAAACTCCTGTCTTGTAAGATAAGTTTTGGGAGACTTACAAACAGCAGGAATCCCTGCCTTTTTTGCTCTTTCAAGAGCATATGCATTGGGATTATTAGAAAAGACAAGCACGATCTTAGTATCCTTGATGATACCTGATTCAATGCCATCTATTATCGCCTGAAGGTTAGTTCCTCCCCCTGATACACAAACAGCTATCTTCAGCATAATGTAACACCCTTCTCGCCATCTTCGATCTTACCAACAACATAAGGTGTCTCGCCTGAAGCCTTAACAGCTTCCATGGTCTTGTCAACATCTGCAGGATCTACGCACAGAACCATTCCAAGACCCATGTTGTAAGTGTTATACATCATCTGGTCATCGATCTCACCCTTCTTCTGCATAAGCTTGAAGATAGCAGGGATCTCGTAGCTGTTCTTCTCGATAACAGCTCTCTTTCCTTCAGGAAGCATACGAGGAACGTTCTCATAGAATCCGCCACCTGTGATATGGCTGCAGCCCTTAACCTTAACGCCTGCATTCTTTACAGACTTCATCATGTGAACATAGATACGTGTAGGCTCGATGAGAGCTTCACCAAGAGTCTTGCCAAGTTCATCATAATATGTATCAAGGCTCTCTTTAGTCATTTCAAATACTTTACGAACAAGTGAGAATCCATTTGAATGAACACCGCTTGATGCTACTCCGATAAGAACATCACCTGCTTTAATAGTGCTTCCATCAATAAGATCTTTTTTCTCACAAACACCAACGGAGAAACCTGCAAGATCGTACTCATCTTCAGGCATTAGACCTGGATGCTCAGCAGTCTCACCACCAACAAGTGCACAGTCAGCCATCTTACAACCTTCTGCAACACCCTTAACTATAGTTGCGATCTTTTCAGGATAGTTCTTACCACAAGCAATATAATCAAGGAAAAAGAGTGGCTCGCCACCTGCACAGGCAACGTCGTTAACACACATGGCAACACAGTCGATACCAACAGTATCATGCTTATCCATAAGGAATGCCAGTTTGATCTTAGTACCAACACCATCTGTTCCTGATAAAAGAACCGGATTTTCCATGTCCTTAATTGCTGCAAGATCAAATGCTCCGGAGAATCCTCCGATGCCTCCCATTACCTCAGGACGTGTTGTCTGCTTAACATACTTTTTCATTAATTCTACAGACTCGTATCCAGCCTCAATATCTACGCCTGCGTTCTTGTAATTCAGTGCCACTTCTTGTTCCTCCTAAAATATACCTTTTAAAAATTATTGTTACTCATAGAATAGTTAAGGAATCAAAAACAAATTTTGTTCCTTTAATCAATAGTTCTTGTATCCAACCTTGGAAAGCTTCTCATCTTTTGCAATAACGCTTTCTTTAAGAGAAGCTGAATAGTCTTTTAATCTCTTAAGGAGCTCAGGATCACTTGTTGCAAGGATCTTAGCTGCAAGAATCCCGGCATTAGCGCCCCCGTTGATTGCAACTGTAGCTACAGGAATACCCGTAGGCATCTGTACTATAGAATAAAGAGAATCACGTCCGCCAAGTGATGTTGTATGCATAGGGATTCCTATTACAGGAAGCGGGAAGATTGCTGCGCACATTCCCGGAAGATGAGCTGCCATACCGGCTCCGGCTATGATAACCTTATATCCCTTCTCCTCAGCGCTGTTTGCATAATCAAAAAATTCCTGAGGTTCTCTGTGTGCAGATATAATATGCATCTCATAAGATATTCCAAGTTCTTCGAGAATATCTGCCGCCTTCGCCATGACCGGCATATCAGAATCCGATCCCATTACAATACCAACCTGTGCCATTTGCATTGCTCCTTTTTTAACTATTTAATTCTTTATTTGATACATGCCGCACCTCAAGATAGGAGATCCGGACACGCATAAATATCCCATTACTAAAATGCGATCAAATAGATCCCATTACTGTCAAAAAGACTACTATTAGTATATTAAGAGTGTTAATTATGATTCCCAGAGCCGGGAATATTTTGAAAATCTTTTTTTGCTTCATTGCAAGAATACCAAGTACGAGACCTGCAATGCTGTATCCAAATGCAAGAAATACAGCTACACCATACTTGATATCCGCCTGTCCACCGGCATCAAAAGCCGCCTTCACGCAAGACATAAGCGCGAAAGCAGCAATTACGCTCAGTATGAAAGACAGGATACCCTTCCTCGGGTGCACATTGTCAGTAAAGATATAACGTCTTTTGAACATAAGTGCACGCAAACGGAAGTGTTTTTTCTTTTTCTTTTTGTGTTTATGCGCGTGGTAAGTCTCTCCGGTATCCTTCTCCCATGGATTTTTATCCCATGGTCTTTGGCTCCACGGCTGAATTCTGTTACTCAAAATAAAATCTTCTTACGTCCACTAAGGAGTTTTGCTCCACTTACTATAAGGAGGACTCCTGCAGCTACACCAGCAATTATTGAAACTACACCGAATGTGATATTAAGCGCTCCGGTCTTGCCCATAAGCTTATATGTTTTTTCTTCCATCTATAAAGCCTCCTACACTTTATTTATTCAAGCCTTGACAGCACCATATTCTTTATAGTACTCGTCAATCTTCTTTTTAATATCCTTGGTAAGGATAACTTCACCATCGATAGGTCTGTTGTAAAGATACTCAACAACATCAGACATTGTTACGATAGCATGTGTACCAAAACCATACTTTTCATGAATTTCGTCAAGAGCAGACATGTCTGACTCAAGACCCTTTTCTTCACGATTAAGAGAAACCATAAGTCCTACTACATCAACATCGTCTGCCTGAGCCTGGATTATAGGATATGTCTCTTCGATAGACTTACCTGATGTTGTAACGTCCTCGATAATAAGAACACGGTCTCCGTTTTTGATCTTGCTTCCAAGAAGGATTCCCTTATCACCGTGATCTTTGATCTCCTTACGGTTTGAACAATACTTTATATCTCTGCCATAGAGCTGACTGATTGCTGCACAGGTTGATACAGCAAGCGGGATACCCTTGTAGGCAGGTCCGAATAAAATGTCAAATTCAAGGCCAAAAGTTTCATGAATTGCTCTTGCATAGAACTCACCAAGTTTTCTGAGCTGAGTTCCTGTTACATATGCTCCGGCATTCATAAAGAATGGAGACTTTCTTCCACTCTTAAGTGTGAAATCGCCGAATTTCAGGACATTACTGTCCACCATGAAATTAATAAACTCTTCCTTGTACTTTTCCATGTGATCAATCCTCTGTGTTTTTTATTTATTCCGCGTGACGCGGTTTCGTACAACTTTTGTTCTAAAAACAGTTTCAATCTATGAATTTCATTCTTATTAAATATGCATTTAATGAACGGTACTATATTTCAAGATCATTATTTAATGGCCGAGTTAATATCTTCTTTCATATCAAATACTGCAGCCCTTGCAGCTTCTCCGACATTATCGCCGAACTTAGCATACTTTTCATTCTGCCATGCAGCAATTATTCCTCTTGATGAGTTAACGATAGCACCAAGACCATCTTTATTAAAGAAGCCCTTAAGATCGCTACCCTTGCCGCCCTGAGCTCCGTATCCCGGAACAAGGATAAAGGCATGAGGCATGATACTGCGGAGTTTAGCGCCCATTTCAGGGTATGTTGCACCAACAACTGCGCCTACATTAGAGTAGTCACCTTCCATGGAAGTTTTACCCCACTCTTCAACCATAGCACCAACATGCTCATATAAAGGCTTACCATCTATTAATCTGTCCTGGAATTCGCCACTTGAAGGATTAGATGTCTTGACAAGGACAAAGATTCCCTTGTCTTCAGAATTACAAACATCTATAAATGGCTTAACACCGTCACTTCCCAAATAAGGGTTGACTGTTGCGAAATCTTCATTGAAACCTGAAAACTTTTTTGAACCAATTGTAACACTACCTAAATGACCGATAGCATAAGACTCTGAAGTAGAGCCAATATCGCCTCTTTTAATATCACCGATAACAAGGAGGCCTTTTTCGTGACAATAATCAACTGTTTTTTTGAAGGCAATAAGTCCGTCTATACCAAGCTGCTCGTACATTGCGATCTGTGGCTTAACCGCCGGGATCACATCATATACAGTATCGATTATTTCCTTATTGAACTGCCAAAGCGCATCAGCTGCACCTGCTGGCGTCTCACCAAACTCTTTAAAAGAACTTTCCTTAATTCGATCCGGAATCATTGATAGCTTCGGATCCAGACCCACCACAATGGGTGCATCAGTCTTTTGGATAGCTGATATCAGCTTCTGAATCATGAATACTGTCCCCTTTTTCTCATTATTAAACAAGGTACATGACCTTAAACAGTTTATATAATATCATAGAATTTCTAAATGTCACACTTATTTGTAAAAAAACAAAAAGAATTTTTAAAATACCTAAAAAAACTGCATTGTCTTCCTATAAAACAACACAGTTTTTATACGCTATTAAGAGAAATGATCATTTCTGCCGCTTCCACGATGCCAGTACCAGAGTCCATAGAACACTTCTGAAGATAATGATGAGCTTCCGGCTCAGACATATTATGTCTTTCCATAAGAAGTTCTTTTGCTTTTCTGATGGTTTCTTTCTCTTTTTCAGTTCTCTCTTTTTTTACATTTTCTCTTGCTCTTCTTCTCTTCCTGTTGACGCCTTCAAGCATCATATTAAGGGTCGACACAAGAACATCCGTCTGAAGGGGTGTCTGCAACGTTATCACATTCTCCGAAAGCTCTACTTCCTCAAGCTTAGCGGGAGATGCAATAAGAAGCATCTGAAAATAGGAAGGCAGGTCAGCAGCAAGTTCCTCACAGATCATGTCTCCAAGTCTGTATCCACAGACCAAAACACCATTGCCGAGATTTTCCATTGCTGTCAGGGCCTGCGCTCCTGAATTACAGACAGCTGCAACATTAAAGCCTCTTCGGACCAATATATTTTTAAAATTCGCCGAATCTGTATCTTTTGCAAATGCAACAACTACGTTAGCCATAAATCAGTATTTCCCAAGATATTCGTTCATTTCCCACTGAGTCACACAGCTTCTGAATCTCTTCCACTCACCTTCCTTGGCCTCAAGGAGCTTAACACAGACATCTTCTCCAAGGATTTCTTTGATGAGAGAATCTCTATTAAAAGCATTAATTGCCTGACCAAGAGTCTGTGGAAGTGTCTTAAACTGATCTTTAGCTTCGGTATCATCAGCATGCTGCATTGAAAGCTGCTTTGGTGGCTGCATATCTTTTTCAATACCATCAAGACCTGCTGCTATACAAAGAGCAAGTGCAAGATATGGATTACAGGTTGCATCAGGATTTCGAAGTTCTATCTGAGTCTTATTGCCTCTCTTATAAGGAATGCGGATAAGTGAAGTACGATTAGCACTTGATGCTGTCCATGTCATGTTTACAGGAGCATCGTATCCTGGAACAAGACGCTTATATGAGTTAATAAGCGGATTAGTCACAAGACTGATTCCTTCCATATGTTCAAGAAGACCTGCGATAAATGAATAAGCTTTTTTGGAAAGGCCAAGTTCATCACTGCTGTCTGTGAAAACGTTTGTACCGTCATTATCAAAAGCAGAGAAGCTTATATGCATACCTGAACCATTAACACCTTCAAGGGGTTTTGGCATAAATGTAGCATAGTAGCCATGCTTTCTTGCGATAGTCTTAACAGCCATCTTGAAAGTCTGGATCATATCAGCAATACGGCTTGCCTCATCACTCTCAAAATCAATCTCATGCTGAGCAGGTGCTATCTCATGATGTGAAGAAAGAATATTGAAGTTCATATCTTCAAGATTAAGGATGATATCACGTCTTACATTCTCTCCCATATCGGCAGGAGCAACATCAAAATAACCTGCTGTCTCCTTGGTTTCAGGAACAGGATTACCTGAATCATCACATCCAAAAAGGAAAAATTCTATTTCCGGAGTAACCTTGAAAGAAATTCCCATATCTTCAGCCTTCTTCAGAACTTTTCTGAGGATATTGCGGGGATCGCCTTCAAAAGGTTTTCTATCAAGTGTATATACGTCGCAGAACATTCTGGCAACTTTACCGGACTGAGGTCTCCAGGGATATATTTCAAATGAATCAAGATCCGGATACAGATACATCTCGCTTTCATGCTTACGCACAAAGCCCTCTACTGCAGACCCATCAAAAGTAAGTTCTCTGTCAAGAGCAACTTCCAGCTGTGAAGGAGTAATAGCAATGTTTTTAGGGTTTCCAAATATATCGCAGAACTGAAGTCTTATAAAAGCTACGTCCTCATCTTCTACAATACGAAATATATCTTCTCTGGTATACTTAGTCATTTCTTTTATCCTTTCTGACCATTCAAAGGTATTTAAAAACAATAAAAAAGGCAAGAAGTCCGAATAAACATCGGCGCCCTTGCCTTTATATTATGATACTATACCTACTAACTTCAATATTTTCAAGTAGGTTTTTTAAAAAAACATGATGCTCAAATAAGAAATCATAGATTCACATTCTTAATTAGTTGCCTTCGTAAGGAACTACAGATCCCTTATACTGCTCTTCGATCCAAGCCTTAACTTCATCAGACTTAAGAACTTCAACAAGAGCTACGATTCCAGGATTAGACTCGTTGCCTTCCTTAACAGCGATAACGTTAACATACTTCTCAGCTGCTTCTGAATCCTGAGCTTCATATGCAAGTGCATCAGTTGCTACTGTAAAGCCAGCTTCCATTGCATAGTTACCATTCATTACTGCATAGCTTACGCTGTCAAGCTGGTGAGGAACCTGTGCTGCCTCAACTTCAACGATCTTAAGGTTATAAGGGTTCTCAGCGATGTTGTTAACTGTAGCTGTAAGGCCTGCACCATCTTCAAGCTTAATAAGATCATTAGCTTCAAGAAGGAGAAGTGCTCTAGCTTCGTTAGTTGTATCGTTAGGAATAGCAATTGTATCGCCATCAGCGATCTCATCAAGGCTCTTCTTATTGCCACCATAGATTCCGAATGGCTCATAGTGGATTCCGCCTGCGTTTACAAGCTTTGTTCCGTTCTGTTCATTGAAATCATTAAGGTATGTAATGTGCTGGAAGTAGTTAGCATCGAACTCTCCGCCATCTACTACGTTATTGGGCTGAACATAATCTTCGAATACAGTTATTTCTAATTTGTAACCCTTAGCTTCAAGAGCGCTTGTAACTACATCGCTTTCAAGGATCTCAGCATGTGGTACTGATGTAGCTGCTACTGTGATGATTTCAAGATCTCCAGATTCCTTACTATCAGCATTCTGAGTGTTATCAGAAGTCTTATTGTCGGCTGATCCACCGCATCCTGTTATAGCGCTGAGTGTAAGTACAGATGCAAGTAATGTTGCAAACAGTTTCTTTTTCATAATAATTCCTCCTAATTTTAAGATTACTCCTCAGATACTTAGAGTGTATCAAACTATTTTTTAAGTATAAATCATCTTTATTATAGATGTAAACTTAAAAGCTTATTTGGTTATTCTCTTATCAAGCTTCTTACTGATCCACATTCCAAAGGCCTGCATTACCTGTACCATAAGTACAAGCATTATTACTATTACTATAGTAAGGTCATTTTGAAATCTATAATAGCCATACTGAATAGCTACGTCACCAAGGCCTTGGCCACCAACAGCTCCTGCCATAGCAGAATATCCAAGGATAGTAGCAAGAGCGATCGTTGCACCTATGATAAGAGATGAACGTGCTTCAGATACCATAACCTTCCATACGATGGTCCAGTTTGTAGCTCCCATACTCTGGGCTGCCTCTATTACGCCGTGGTCTACTTCTACAAGAGAAGACTCAACCATTCTGGCAATAAATGGCGCTGCTGCAAATACAAGAGGTACGATCGTTGCATTCGGTCCCCATGTCTGTCCAACTATCAGCTTGGTAATCGGCATGATAAGTACGAGCAGGATAAGAAATGGAATACTTCTAATAATATTAACAAAAATATCCAATAATCTATAAATAAACTTATTAGGTCTTAAGCCATTCTCTGAAGTAATAACAAGACATATACCGATCGGAATACCAATAAGGTAAGCAAGCAGTGTTGATATAATAACCATGTAAAGGGTTATTCCGGTATTTTCGATCAGAAGGTCGCTATATTCATTCCAAATATTAATAAAATTCATCAGAAATTCACCTCCTCAAATTCTTTCATGGAAGACAGTTCCTGAACTTCGAGTTTTCTGTCCTTAAGATACTGAATCATCTGAGTTCTTAAGGCTTCATCATCAGGAAGCTGAAGTACCATCTGTCCCTGTGCGGTTCCGCCAATATCTCTTGTATTAGCGAACATGATGTTCACAGGTGACTGGAATTTAAGAACCATGTTGGCAACAACAGGTTCATATGAGGAGTTTTCTGTAAATACTATTCTGACAAGGTGATCGCCTTTCATCTCAGGTACTTCACCTGAGCCTGATGAAAGGACAAGTCTCATAGCGGCATCAGACTGAGGATTATTAAATACATCCAGTACATTTCCAACTTCTGCTACTACGCCCCTGTCAATAATAGCTACCTTATTACATATTTCCTGAACAACTGACATTGCGTGAGTGATAATAACGATCGTAATGCCATGTTTTTCATTTATCTTCTTAAGAAGATCAAGGACCTCACCTGTAGTTTTGGGGTCAAGGGCACTTGTTGCTTCATCGCAAAGAAGTATCTGCGGATTATTTGCAAGAGCTCTTGCAATAGCAACTCTCTGCTGCTGACCACCTGAAAGCTGTGCCGGATATGCCTTTGCCTTATCTTCAAGGCCAACTTCTTTAAGAAGTTCCATGGCCCTTTTTCTGGCATTGTGTCCCGGTACTTTATTAATTCTCATTGGAAAGCACACATTATCCAGTACTGTGCTTTGCATAAGAAGATTAAAGTGCTGGAATATCATAGCAACATCCTGCCTCTGAGCACGAAGCTGCCTGTCTGTCATCTTTCCAAGGCTCTTTCCATCTATAAAGACATCGCCTTTTGTAGGCCTTTCAAGGAAATTAAGGCATCTTACAAGTGTTGACTTTCCCGCTCCACTCATGCCAATGATGCCGAATATATCGCCTTTTTCAATGTCGAGGCTTATATCCTTTAGAGCTTCTACGGTATTATCTTTGGTCTTAAAGATCTTGCTGACTTTTTCGACCCTTATTAAAGGTTGTGACATGATTCATTCCATCCCTATATATATTTTTTCAAGAGACGAAATGAATCTGTCTCTTGAATTATTTTGCTGCAAAAAGAGGTGTAGAAAGATATCTGTCTCCTGAATCAGGAAGCAGAACTACTATATTCTTACCCTTTGCTTCAGGTCTTAATGCAACCTGCTTAGCAGCCCAGAGTGCTGCACCTGAAGAAATACCAACCATGATTCCTTCATCTTTTGCAAATGCTCTGCCTGTTTCAAATGCGTTCTCGTTAGGAACTCTGATAATTTCATCAAAAATCTCTGTATTAAGAACAGAAGGAACAAAGCCGGCTCCGATACCCTGGATCTTATGAGGTCCTGGCTTCTCTCCGGAAAGAACTGCAGACGTGTCTGGCTCTACAGCAATGATCTTAATATCAGGATTCTTGCTCTTTAAGAATTCGCCTACACCGGTAAGTGTTCCACCTGTACCTACGCCAGCTACAAAATAGTCAACCTGTCCATCAGTATCTTCCCAGATCTCAGGTCCTGTTGTAGTTCTGTGAGCTGATGCATTAGCCGGGTTATCGAACTGGGCAAGGATAATAGAATTTGGAATCTCCTTGTGAAGCTCTTCAGCCTTAGCGATCGCACCCTTCATACCCTGAACACCGTCAGTAAGCACAAGCTCAGCGCCATATGCCTGAAGGATTGTACGTCTTTCAACACTCATTGTATCAGGAAGTGTAAGAATAGCCTTATATCCTCTTGCAGCTGCTACAGAAGCAATACCGATACCTGTATTTCCTGAAGTAGGCTCAATGATTGTTGCACCTGGTTTAATCTTACCGCTCTTTTCAGCATCTACTATCATAGCATATGCTACACGATCTTTCACGCTTCCGGCAGGATTGAGATATTCAAGCTTTGCAATGATCTTTGCATCCTTGACATCTTCTGCCTTCTGGAAGTTTACAAGCTCAAGAAGTGGTGTGTGTCCAATAAGTTCTGTTGCTGATTTTTTAATGTTAGCCATAATTCATTTACTCCCTTCAACTCTTTATGTTCTCAAATTTGTTTTTCATACTATTCATACTTGTTCAGTAGGATTATGAAGTAATAATACTCTCCCGCTAGTATCATGTCAATAGTTTTTTTCTATAATTAAATTTTCTTTTTAAAACAGCTACCAGAGCGGATTCCGAAAAACGACCAAAACATTCCAAAAAGTCAAGCCTTAATCTGAAATTTCTATATGCTATACTACTTGCAGGGAGATTTTTTATATTCAGTGGAGGAGCCTTTAAGGGTTATTGGGATATGAAAAAAATAGCAGAAGGAACTGTAACCAAGTACATTAATTATTCAGACAGATCAGGTCAGCACAGCCTTCCTGTCAGTGTCATCCGCTCAAAAAGAAAAACCGGCTTTGTAATTGTTAATACAGATGGAAGCGCCGAGCTTCGAATCCCGCTTCGCACAAGCGATTCAGCAGTCAATGATATGCTGGAAGGCCGTGCTCAGTGGATTGTTGACAAGCACAAAGAGATGGTTGTCAAAGAGAAGGCGCTCAAAGATCTAAAGCCCAATCTTACTGACACGCAGCGTGCTCTTATAGAGAAGAGGTATAAGAAAGCCGCTTCTGATTTTTTCCCACTTCGTGTTCAGCATTTTGAAAAGATAATGGGTGTTCGTCACAAGAAGATAGCCATAAGAGATCAAAAGACCAGATGGGGATCCTGCTCTTCAAGCGGAACTTTATCCTTTAACTGGAGGCTTATCATGGCGCCTCCGGAAGTTCTGGACTATGTTGTTGTTCATGAACTTGCACATTTTTACCACATGGACCACTCCAAGGCATTCTGGTCTACTGTTGAAAGTGTTCTGCCTGATTACGAAACACATCGCAGATGGCTCAATGAGCATGGTCAGGAACTCAGAGTCTGAAATTATAAAGCAATTAACCCCTGCAACATATCATATGCCGCAGGGGTTTTATTATTCCTCATGATCTTGTCATCAGATTTCAATTCCAAATACCGCTCTTTGTAAAAATTCAGCTATTGGTCCGATATATTCTTCTGAATCTGCAAGCTTCGAATGGATAATTCGTTTCGTATCGAATGAAGCATCCAGTTTTCCTATACTTTCAATAAGCTTTTCTCTGGCACTTTTTGATCTGAACATAGGTCCATTTAAAATGATCTTTTCAGGTGAGCCTATAGCGTTGCAATTAGTGATCGCCACTGCAAAAAGATGGATCGCTTTTTCAATTTTCATCTTTTGCTCATTATCAGCCTTTTCAAATACGCTCTCAAAATTTTCAATATCAAAAGGGATAATACTGTTTAGCTTTTGGTAAGAAGCAACACTTTCAAGACAGCCTCTTTTGCCGCAGCTGCATTCATCTCCATCAAGATCAACTATCATGTGAGCTATTTCTGCAGGCTTCAGTTCCATATTTTCATACATATTACCATTAATGGTAATGGCACCGCTTATGTCCTGTCCCCACTTAACAGCAATAAAATTATCGTTATATCTACCGTCTCCAAGCAATAGTTCTGCTCTTGCAAAAGCTTTGACATCATTTTGAATGATAACAGGCAGACCAAGTTCTTTTCCAAGAAAAGAGCATACTTCAACAGGTCTGTCCCATATTCCATATGCTTTTACAGCTATACCTTTATCTATATCTACTATTCCGGGGATGCCAACGCTGATACCTTTGATCTTATCCTTTATGGAAGATTTAGCTTTTTCAGAAAGTTTCCTGCAGGAATCAGCTACTTTACCCAGAAAGGCTTCCGGCTCTATCTTATTATCAGTTGGTAGTTTTTCCGAAGAAGCCACATCACCATTTATATCTGTAAGAGTGATGAAAGTATTAATGCGTTCTATATTAATTGAATACAAAAACAAGTTCTCGTAATTCATTGAAAGCAGAACTTTTCTTCTTCCTGCTCCCTTATGCCTCCCAGTCGTACCAACTTCTATAATAATGCCATCTCTGATAAGGGGACTTATGATCTGAGTTACAGCAGCCGGTGTCAGACCACATTCTGCTGCAATATCAACTCTTGACGCTGTCTTATGTTCACAGATGTACTGAATGATCATAGCTCTATTATAAGCTTTGACCTGTTCCATATTTATACCTGACTGGCGCATATTTATTCTCCCAACGAATTATATAGTATTAGTATACCCTTGTACCTGGATCAAAGTTTAGAATGAGAACTAAGAATTATCTTTTCTGTTTTTATTATCTTAAAAATATAGACAAAAAACAACAATTTATTTTATTAAGGCGTTTAATTAAAAACAAATTATAACAAAACTTACAACTCTTCTACAAAACTGATGTATTCGTAATCTCTGAGTTTTTCTATAAAACCAGGTCTGTCCTTTATATTACTAACACCAACTCTTACTATAGCGATCGGGCCCTGACCTTTGATGTCACTCTTGTTGACATTAAGTTCATAGATACTTATCTCTTTCTTATGCATTTCTTCAATGAACAGTCTGACGCTCTTGGTATTTTCAAATTCTATATATAGCTCAAAATTCTTGGCATACATATGAATCCTGTTATCTACAAGATTTAAAACTCTAAGGGTAAAGATAATGAATAAAAAGGCGATTGTTGCACCTTCTATAAAACCGATACCTGCAGCAAGACCTACGCAGGCACATACCCACAAGCCAGCAGCTGTTGTAAGACCTCTGACCTGATTTTTACCTGTTACCAGGATGGTACCAACTCCAAGGAAGCCCACACCACTTATGACCTGAGCTCCAAGTCTGTTAATATCCCCGTTAACGCCTTGAAAAAAGATGCTTACATACTGGCTGGTAGTGCTGACCATACATGCACCAAGGCATACCAGAACATGGGTCTTGATACCCGCAGATCTGTTCTTCATCTCTCTGTCAATACCAACCACTGTACCTACTATAGTTGCAAATATAAACCTGATAATAATACCTAAGATTGAAAATCCATGCGCCAACTCTAAAATCTGTGACAAAAAAGCCATATTATAACTCCCTGTGATCAAATCTCAACTTTGCCATATAAAAAAGTTGGGGCCATAAACCCAGGCCCCAACCTCATAATAACATATATTACCACCAAAGCACATCACTATCTGTATCCACTTTTTCAAGCCATCCTTCATGAACCATCTCGATAAAGGCTTCAGCAAGCTCAGGATTGAACTGAGTGCCTTCGCCCTTCCTGATCTCCATAAGACAATCTTCAAGATCCATCCTTTTTCTGTAAGGTCTTGTTGAATACATAGCATCAAAAGCATCTGCAACAGATATTATCTGTGCTATCTTTGGGATTGCCTCCCCCTTAAGTCCTTCAGGATAACCTGTTCCATCATATTTTTCATGATGATAGCCTGCGCCGAGGGAAATCTCAGGAAGTGAATCAATCTCCTGCAATATCTCTTTTCCCAAAGAAGCATGTTCCTTAACAATAGAATATTCGTCATCATCAAGTCCTGCAGGCTTATGAAGGATACGACTCGGCACTGCTATCTTGCCTATATCGTGAAGAAGGGCTATATTGTAAACCTTCTGGGCAAGCGCATCGGAATAGCCGATCTTCCTTGCCAGCTTACGTGAATACTCTGCAACTCTGAAGGAATGTCCACTGGTGTATTCGTCTTTTTTATCGATCATCTTCGCAAAAGACATGATCATCTGGTCAAATATCTTCTGAATCGCAAATCTCTGCGCCTTCTCTTCAGCAATTTTCTGCTCTGATTGAATCACAAGCACAAGAAGTACAATAACAAAAGCAATTATCACAAATATTATTCCGATTTCTGAATTATCCTTCAGAAAATCCTTGAAGGTATATTTGTATAGAGCATCAGAATAGTGAGACGCTGTGTTAAGAACATAGTCCTCATCCAAAACGCTTAAACCTCTGTTTATGAGCTTTAATAAACCTTTGTTACCTATCTCGATACCAAAGCAAATATCATCTTTGCCACTAAGCTGAACTGCGGAAAGGCCGTGAAACCTACTGTTTCTAAGCAGGTTATAGGCTCTAAGACCATTAAGGACGGTTCCATCAACCTCTTCATTTTGAACAGCTTCCATACAAGCTTCTACTGAATCATAGTACTTAAGCTCAGCATCCGGAAAAACAGCGATTGTATAGTAATACTGAAGTCCCGAGCTCATATTTACGGCCAGGCTTTTTACGGAACCACTATCATAGTTACCTTTGTATACAAGCTCATTATTAGTTGAAACAAGAGGGCTCGATTGGTAGATACCGTTTTCTTCAGAATAGAACAGACTTCCCTCCACAGGAAAAGCCAGATCAATAATCCCTTCGTTCATATCGGAAAGCATCTCATCATAAGATATGTATCCATGATAAGTTACTTCTATATTCGTAATGTTAAGTCCGCTTAGTATCTGAGGAATCACATCCTTAACTATACCTGTAACATTGCCCTTGGAATCTGTGTCAGAATATGGAAGCAGATCTTCTATGTAACCAACATCCAGAGTGTCATTTGCTGAAAGCCACTCTTTTTCCGGACCAGAAAAAGCAAGACTTGAAACACTGCCAGAAAAGTACTTGTTTCTAAGGCTGTTGATATAATTAGGTTCTTCTATTGCCAGGAGATTCTGAGCCTGATTTAGTTCAAAAAGAAGATCCTGCCTGTTTATATTTACACACAGGTAATAATCTGTAGCTCCAAAGCTGCAAAGGACCTCAACACCCTCTCTTGAATAGGTTCCGCTTCCCTCTACAGCAGCAATATCGATCTTTTTACTTTCAAAATCTTCAAAAAGTGAGGAATAATCATCGTACTTGATAATATTGGCACTTACTTTTTGTTCAAAGAGATACTGGCTTAGCGAATTAACCATTGCACTATCCAGTATGCCGATCTTCTTGCCTTCAAAAGTGGAAGGATAGGAATTTACTGTATCATCATCGTCATGCTTGATGAGATTGTAAAGTTCGCTTCCCATAGCTTCATCCGGATAGCCGATGACACCGATTCTGTCATCCAGCATGGCGATACCGGCAAGCATGTCTATCTGTCCATCAACAAGCTGCTTGTACAGTTCATTGTAAGTGCCATAAACATACTCATATTCCCATCCGGTATATTCAGTCAGTTTGCGATAATATTCATAAGCGTATCCTGATTTGACAGCGCCATCACTGGCGCCTTCCTGAAAGATCTCATTTTCATAGTAACCAACGCGTACGACTTTCTTATCGTCCGCTTTGACTGTAATACTATAAAGAGAAAACATCCCTATAAAAAGACACATAAGAAAAAGCAGATATCTTTTGATCACTCCCTGTAACATCCTTGCAACACAACTCCCATACACATATCTAGATATATCAACCCGAAAAAGAGCTTATAAATGTAAGCTCTTACACGAGATTGTATACTACATTCCGTAAAAAAACAATTCAAATATTCATTTTTCTTATTATAGCTTTTTGAGATTTTTGAAACTTCGCACTGGTTGCGAAAATATGATTAAAAGAATTTGACTTCTAGTGTATTATTCCCTGATATTTTTGAGCATTTCAACTGTTTCAATATCGTCACTTGTGAGCTTAATATTTGAGATATACTCTCCTCCATTAGGATCTGTAACCTTGATCTCGATTATAGTTCCTTCTCTGATGGCACCCTGTGTTACGCTGCCAAGAAAGGCCTGAAATTTAGGATGCTGTGTTCTGAATATATTCATTCTCTGCATAAGCTTCATCATAATAGCTGGATTCATTCCCATAGTTAAAACTCCTCATATCTTTTATGTCTTTTGATTTATTAGTTGTTACGATGTCGCAGGTGTTCAATTCACCTTTTGCGATCATATAGTTTCATCGATGTCTTCAAGATGCTCGCCAAACTTTTCCATATCCTTTAAAAACTGGTCTTTGGCATCCTCTACAGTATCCTCATAACCAGTCAGCGCTGCAAAGGGCGAGAACTGAGCTGCCCTTTTGATCCTGTCCATGGCAGGATGCTTTAATGAAACAGGACGTTTAGCATCAATAATATCAGAATATTTTCTGATGGTTTCTTTTTCGGCTTCACTAAGTTCTCTATCCATAACTTAAATCTCCAAAAAGATTTATACGCTATACTCCTTGGTTACTCTCAGGCTTTATGGCCACCGATCTGTGAATTCCTTGCAACAGTCTGAGCTCCCTCTTCAAGATTCATGCCCTTTAGTATAGCATTTTTTCCATATTTTTTCTTGATGGCAAGAACTGCTTCCTGGGCCCGCCTTTCTCTTTCGCGGTCCTTTTTTTCCTTAGCTCGTTCCTCTTCCAGAGCCTTATAGTCTGTAAAAAGATCTAGCTGCTCAAATTCAGTCTCTGCCTCAATTTCCTTCTCATCCTTAAGATGATTGGCTGTAACATTGATTCTTCGGACTAAAAGGTCCTTATTGACTATCCTGTCATAAAGGTTCATAACAGCTTCCATGATCCTGTTTGTAGAAGATGTAAAGCCTTTAAGATTAGCACTTCCATGGGCATGCTCAGGGTGCATTCTTCCAAGATAGTCCATAACAACAGGTCCCTTATATTTTTTACGTATCTCAGGATCTGTGAGATTACTAATATCATAGCCTATCGTCAATACGATCTGATCTGTAACAAGTTTTTTGTCCACAAGGTCAAGGACCATA
Source organism: uncultured Butyrivibrio sp. (assembly GCA_947168935.1). Classification (GTDB taxonomy): domain Bacteria; phylum Bacillota; class Clostridia; order Lachnospirales; family Lachnospiraceae; genus Butyrivibrio. Next base: position 43,617 of record CAMVNV010000008.1, read on the forward strand.
AGATCTGTCATCTCTCTTACGATCAGCTTCCCACCTGCAAAATCGTAAGGACAGTGAAGTACCTGCCCGGATGAAACAGAGTTATTTTCAGGCTTATAAGCCTTGATTTCTTCTATGGTCGCAGGCTCAATACCAAAAGCATGGTCAATAAGTAGCTCAGCATTAACGCCAAAAAGCTTATATAAAAGGTCCTCATCTCTAAGAGCGCATCTTGCCACATCTCCCATTGTGTACATGCCATGGGATTCAAGTTTTCTGGCATAACCTCTTCCAACTCGCCAAAAATCTGTAAGGGGTCTGTGATCCCAGAGCTTATACTTAAAGCTCTCTTCATCAAGCTCTGCTATCCTCACACCGTCCTTATCAGCAGGCATATGCTTGGCAACTATATCCATGGCAACCTTGCACAGGAACATATTTGTGCCTATTCCAGCCGTTGCAGTGATGCCAGTCTCCTTAAGTACATCCCTTATCATTGTCATGGCAAGCTCATGAGAAGTCATCTTATAGGTACGAAGATAACCTGTCACATCCATGAAAACCTCATCTATTGAATATACATGGATATCTTCAGGAGCTATATACTTAAGGTATATCCTGTAAATTCTGGCACTATAGTCCATATACAGCTGCATTCTGGGAGTTGCTGTTATATAGTCTATAGTCTCGCCTGTAGCTCTTTTGACCTCCTTGACCTTCTGCTCCACTTCAAAAAGACGGGCACGTCCCGGAATACCATATGCCTTTAAAGCAGGCGATACAGCAAGACATATAGTCTTACTGGTCCTGGACGCATCCGCCACAACGAGCTTTGCAGTAAGAGGATTAAGCCCCCTTTCCTGACACTCGACTGAAGCATAAAAAGATTTAAGGTCAATAGCAATATAAGTTTTTCCCATATGTCAGATCAGTTATCATAATTATCGAGGAAAGAATGTCTTTTACCATCAGGTGTCTTATATCCCATGATGGCATTGATATGTACATTCTCTACGCTCTTGAAAATGTTACTCTCTATATAAGGACTCTTTTGTCTGAGCTCTTTGATAAGTCCCTTGATCTCGCCTCTCTTCGACCCCTGCTCTGTGCCGCCACAGCTTGCGCAGCTCTCTGTAAGTCTGCATGCACACTGGATGAAGTGAAGCTCATTATAATCACGCCACTTAATGATGTCCTCTTCTCTTATAAGGTAAAGAGGTCTAATAAGTTCCATGCCTTCAAAGTTTGTAGAATGGAGCTTTGGCATCATAGTCTGGACCTGACCTGAATAGAGCATTCCCATAAGGATCGTCTCTATTACATCGTCGTAGTGGTGACCAAGGGCTATCTTGTTGCATCCAAGCTCTTTGGCCTTCTGATAAAGAGCACCTCTTCTCATGCGGGCACACAGGTAACAAGGGCTTCCTGCCTTAGCGATATCATCCTTGGCAACGATATTGTAGATCTCAGAGCGAAATACTGTGATCGGAACCTGCATAAGCTTTGCATTATTAAGGATAGTCTGATAGTTGATATCGTTATAACCGGGGTTCATAACAAGGTAGACAACTTCAAAATTCTGCTTGCCATGTCTGTGAAGCTCCTGAAAGAGCTTGGCCATAAGCATGGAATCCTTACCACCTGAGATGCAGACAGCGATCTTGTCGCCATCCTGTATCAGATCGTAGATATTTATTGCCTTGGTAAACTGACTCCAGATATCTTTTCTGAACTTCTTGATAAGACTGTGTTCTATATCCTTGCAGCGCTTGTCTGATGCTTCGCCGTCCTTCATGAACATCTCAAGCTTAATTCGAAGCCATGAATAATAGCCGCCTTCAACGCTGTAAATCTCATAACCCTCTTCAGAGAGGATGTCTGCTATATCTTCAGAATTACGTCCTGAATAACATAAAAGATATATAGGCCTGTCCTTAGGAAGCTCAGCTTTATGCTCCATAAAATCTTCCCAAAAGATATTGATCGCATCAGGATATGTTTCCTTGTCAAAGTCATCCTTGCTGCGGACATCTATTACAAGCTTATTTCTGGTATCCAGAAGCATCTCTTCTATTTTGATGTTACTACTCATAAAACACTAAAACCTTTCAATAAAAAACAGTCTTATCATTATATCAATTTCTTTCCGCCAGGTCACGAATAACTTCTCCCGCGATTATAAGTCCTGCTACAGATGGGACAAATGCTGTAGATCCAGGGGTTCTGCGACGTCTTCCACTTCCTTCTATACCTGTACTTACAGGCTCTTCCTTGGAATAAACAACTTTGAGCTTTTTGATCCTTCTTTTTTTAAGCTCTCTTCTCATAACTCTTGCAAGAGGATCAACTGAAGTCTTGTAGATATCAGCAACTTCAAAAGCTGTAGGGTCAAGCTTATTGCCAGCTCCCATTGAACTGATAATAGGAGTTCCTGCCTGATCGCACTCAACTATAAGGCCAATCTTACCTGTTACAGTGTCTATTGCATCTACCACGTAGTCATAAGAGGAAAAATCAAACTGCTCACATGTTATTCTTTTGTCTGAATCTTCTTCATTTTCAGTCTGACCCTGCTCCATCATCTGCATAGTCCTGGCTTCAGGTGGAAGGTAAAAGGTCTTATGAACATGAACCTTGCACTCAGGGTTAATGTCCTTGATCCTGTCTGCCATAACGTCAACCTTGTATCTTCCTATAGAAGAATGAAGGGCTATTATCTGCCTGTTAAGGTTGGTATAGCAGACTCTGTCACTATCAATAAGGTCTATCTCTCCAATCCCGCTCCTTACAAGAGCTTCGCACACAAAGCCTCCAACACCGCCAACGCCAAATACAGCAACGCGGCTGTTTCCAAGCTTGTCCATTCCATCGTCGCCAAGCAATATATTAGTTCTTTCGAATTGATCTATCATAAAAGTCCCTTCTTCTATAACATTTTATTTTTTTGTAAGTCCAAAATCAAATATCGAATGAGTTTCGTACCAGCATCATTATACATGACTTTTTGTAATTTCGTTTTAAGAAAGAACCCAATATGTATCTGGTCTTATTCAAAAAGTCAAAACTGGATATTATAATAATTCCAGATGATAGTATCATGTTTCATAAGAATTTGAGTATTCTTAAATCAGAAATTCCTATATATAACGCCCAGACATTTCTATATTTTAAGCCCTAGAACAGAGGAGACAGCATTATGAAAAATACTAACCTTAGAAAGCTTGTTATCAGCGGTCTTATGGCTGCGATCGTTTTTGTTTTTACCATAGTAATAAGAATTCCCATCGCTATCACAGGTGGTTACGTTAACATAGGAGATGCCGCAGTACTTCTGTGCAGCTATCTTATCGGCGGCGTATATGGTGCTCTTGCAGCCGGCCTTGGAAGCGCAATTGCAGACCTTTCTGCTGGGTACACCATCTATGCTCCTGCCACATTCATCATAAAGTTCCTGATGGTAATAGTTGCCAACATTTTTTATACTAAGACTTTCAAAGAAAAAAGACCTGTCGCAATGGTACTTGCAGGTATTTTCGCAGAGTTTATAATGGTCTTTGGATATTTTGTATTTGAGAGCATTTTCCTTGGACTTGGACTTTCAGCCTTTGCAGGCGTATATGGTAACATAGTTCAGGGCGGCGTATGCTTCATAATCGCAACAGCACTTGGCACAGTTCTTGTAAAGCAGGTTAAGCCAAGACTCCTCGAATCCTACTGATTCATAACAAGAAAGATGAGTTCTAAAACAGCTAATATACTAAAAGAAATAATAGTCTAATAAGAAAACAGGCTAAAAAAGATAATATACCAAAAGAAGGAAATCTATAATGACAAACAAAGAAGATGTTTACAGAAAATCAACACTAGACCTCGAAAAGCTCAAAGACCAGGCAAGAGCCTGCGTTAATGAAATAGTTGAAGCTTCCGGCATAGGTAAAGGCCAGGTATTTGTTGTTGGCTGCTCAACAAGCGAGATCTGCGGTGATATGATCGGTTCCAATTCAAGTCTTGAAGTAGCTAAGGCTGTATTTGAAGCTATCTACGAAGAGCTTAACAAAAAAGGAATCTATCTTGCATCTCAGTGCTGCGAACATCTTAACCGCGCCATTATCATAGAACGCGAGGCTGCAGAAGCTATAGGTATGTCAGATCATATCGTATGCGTTGTTCCTCAGCCAAAGGCAGGCGGTTCATTTGCAACCTGCGCCTATTACACTTTCAAAGAGCCTGTAGCTCTTGAAGAGATCCAGGCAGATGCAGGTATTGATATCGGCGGAACTCTTATAGGTATGAATCTTAAGAGAGTTGCTGTTCCTGTAAAGCTTACCAATAACACCATCGGAAGCGCAAATGTTCTTGCAGCAAGAACCCGTCCAAAGTATATCGGCGGAATCAGAGCCGCATACGAAAGTGATCCTGAGATGATGCGCCATATTAAAGGTTAAAATAATACCTCATCCGACTCATATTCGGATGAGGTTTTTCTATTTCTGATTTAGATGAGCTTTGCTGCTCTTTCAAGTGATGCATCTATGTTCTTACAGAAGTTATCCTTACCAACTTTCTCAATGAAGCCAGCCTTCTCCATTGTGTGTCTTGGCTGTTCGTTAACGTGTGAGAAGATAACTGTTGCGCCACTTGCTATAAGTTTGTCATAGGTCTGTTCAAGAGATCTCATAGCAGTTGCATCAAGTGCAGGAACGCCTCTCATTCTTATGATAACGCATCTTGTTGATTCCTTAACTGTAATATCAGCAAGCATATCTGAAACACCGAAGAACATTGGTCCGCTTATTTCGTATACGCTTACAGCCTTAGGAACGTCGCGGAATCTTAATGCATCAGGATCGTGTTCTTCATCATCAACATATTTCCAGCTTCTAACTTCTGCTTCTTCACTCATTCTCTTTACGAAGAGAAGTCCAGCCATGAGCATACCAATCTCAATAGCAACTACAAGGTCGAATACTACTGTAAGTACAAATGTAAGTATAAGCACTATTACGTCGCTCTTAGGAGCTGTCTTAACAAGGTGGAAGAAGGCTCTGTACTGGCACATATTGTAAGCAACCATGAAAAGGATTGCTGCTATTGTTGGCATAGGGATAAGTGCCGCATATGGCATCAGTACTACGAGTACGAGAACAAGTACAACTGCATGAACCATACCTGCTATAGGTGTCTTACCACCATTCTTAACATTGGCTGCTGTTCTTGCTATAGCACCTGTTGCTGGGATTCCACCAAATAAAGCTGAACCGATGTTACCAACACCCTGAGCTACAAGTTCCATATTTGATCTGTGCTTGGAACCGATCATACCGTCAGCAACAACGCATGACAGAAGTGATTCGATAGCAGCAAGTATAGCAATTGTAAATGCGTCAGGAAGGATATTTCTTATAGCTGAAAAAGAAAAATCAGGCATTGTAAAACTTGGAAGACCACTACTGATAGTATACAGATCACCGATTGTATTAACCTTCATGCCAAGAACCTTGACCATAACAACGCCAACTATTACAGCTATTAATGATCCGGGGATTACCTTGTTGATATAAGGCCATGCAATAAGGACTCCAAGACATACAACACCAACAATTACAGCGTCGATATTTATAGTTGCGATATTAGCTGCTATCGCTGCAACCTTATCAACAGTCTCAATAGTAACTGTTCCCTGGGGATATGTAAGTCCTAAGAAATCTTTGATCTGTCCGATAATGATAGTTACAGCAATTCCGGCTGTAAAGCCTGTTGTAATTGTATAAGGAATGAACTTAATGAGACTTCCAAGTTTTAAAAGTCCCATGATCACCAGTATGATACCGGCAAGAACTGTTGCAAGGGCAAGTCCTGACATACCATTCTTCTGGACTATTCCGGCAACTATAGTGGCAAATGCTGCTGTAGGGCCAGCGATCTGAACTCTGCTTCCTCCGAGAAAAGAAATAAGGAAGCCTGCAATAACTGCAGTATAGATACCCTGTTCAGGACCCACACCGGAAGCAAGTGCAAGTGCAATTGATAACGGAAGTGCGATGATAGCTACAATAATACCTGCAACCACATCCTTAATGAACTGCTCTTTAGAGTATTCTTTGAGAGTAGTAAAGAGCATCGGCTTTAAAGCATCATTTTTCATAATTGACCCCTTTTATATTGAAAATATTGACCTAAAGTAAAATCATAAAACACAGTTTCGTTCTCGCAATAACGTTATCTCTGTGTCACAAAATCACGAACTTTAAAATTTTACCGCCATTTTCCTCGGGTTTCAATCATCACTTTATATAATTTTTGAGCTTTTTTTCTTCTTTTTTAATAATTTAATTCTAAAAAACAAGTAATTTAGTTAATTATGAATGAGTCTGTTCACTGGGGCCATAGGCAAAGCCGCCTGAAAAGTCTCATCTTTAACCTCATGTCGCGAGTGAAACGAGTGACTAATGGTTCGATATTGGTGGAGCTCGCGACACCAATTCGGGTTTGAAAGTGGAACACTTTCAAACTTTTACCTGTGCCTTACTTGTCCGAATGCTTGATATGACCTGCTTCTTCATTTTTATCAAGGATCTCCATTGTCTTTTCATACAAAACTTCTGATCCTATGCGAGTCTTCTTCTGACGCCCGTTAACCTGGGATCTGTTAACGCCATGTCTCTCCCAGTCAGCTCCCTCGTTGGAATCATTTAAAAGAAGGGGCTGGAAGTTATCCATAGCATGGGCAAAGTGAGCTTCAGGTGTAGCATCTTCTTCAAACTCTTCAAATAAAGCTCTAATTTCATCTCTCTGATCTTCCGGGAGCATTCCAAATATGCGGTCTGCTGCCTTTTCTTCGCGCTCTCTCTGAGTCTTTTTGCCCTCTTCATCATAGGCATAGGTATCGCCTGCATCTATCTCAACGATGTCATGAATGAGGCACATCATCATTGTGTGCGCTATATCTATCTTCTCGTTGGCATATTCTTTAAGTAGATAAGTCATGATCGCCATGTGCCATGCATGCTCTGAATCATTCTCATTTCGTCCATGACCTGTCAGGTGAGTCTGCCTCATAATATTCTTCTCTTTATCAATTTCAAGAATGAATTTCATCTGCTTTGCAAGGCGATTTTCTGTGTCTTTATTCATACTTCCTCCAAATGGTCGTTAAATTCCTGTTTCTTCACAAATATCATATCTTATCTCAACTCGTCAACACCTGATCCCACCTTTTCTTTCGGGGGGGGGTACTTCTTAAACATCACATATGTCATTATTATATATTGAATGTAAAAAAGCTGCCTCGCATTGAGGCAGCTTAAGCACTTTATGATCAGTATGAAATCTTTGAAATATACAGATTCGCAACATTCTTCCAGCTTGAAAGATTCTTGTTATAAAATTCTGAAACCTGCCCTGCACTATCTGGAGGAAGGGTCGTGCCACACTCTACAGTGCAGCCTGGGATGCCGCAAAAAATCTGAGCAAAATCAGCAAAAGAACCATTAGGCTCTGTATCTTCAAAATCCACTACAACCTGATAGCCTGTGGAGTTGTGGACTGTATTAGCAATAAGATTTGATACCGCATATACTTCAGGGCTGCAGGTTGGGGCATAATAATATATAATGTTGCCCCTCATATGATAGGCAATATAACAGTCATAATCATTTTTCAAAAGGAGATCTTCAAGTATTACTGGTTCTACTTCTGATGAGGGTGTTATCCCTTCATAAAATGCATAGGAATTAGTTGGATTCCTGGTTTCAGCAAGGCCCCATCCTATGGGAAAATTCCTGTTGATATCAACACCATTAGCATTGGATTTCCAGATATCACAGTTACCAATGCAGTTGATCAAAGCCTGATAGTTTATGTCCGTTGTAGCCATCGCTCCGCTTTGAGCTATAGCTACTCCGTTAGGATTAGCCATGGGTACTATGGTA
>CAMVNV010000009.1 GCA_947168935.1 uncultured Butyrivibrio sp.
ATCGTTATGCTCTTGATGATAATCTTAGCATGCCGGAGATGATAGATAAAATCAAAAATTCTCCGGAATATCTTGATGGCAAAAAAGGTCTTTTGCAGCTGATCGAGCCTAGCAATGACTCAGAGGTGATACAAAAGGACCTTGATATACTGTGCGAAAATCTTCCAGGCCTTTCTGTATTTGGAATGACCAATCACGGGGCTTTAAGCCGTGAAAACCATTCTGTAGAAGTAGTTGTATGCTGCGTTTTGTTTTTTGACAATGCAACTTTTGATATAGATGTATTTGACTGTTCAAAAGGACTGACAACTTATGATGCCGGCGAAGAGTTTGTAAAGATCCTCCCAAACAAGGAAGATCTTAAAGGCATACTGATGATGTCTTCAGCCTTTGATCTATGTCCTGAGACCTTTATAGACAGAATAGATAATTACGATAGTGACATAGTTATTTTTGGCGCCCTGGCTGGAACCCACAAAATGGGAGATGACAGGTCCAAGATATTTGTTGGTACCAGAATCTATAACAGAGCTATTCTGACAGTATCTTTCTGTGGCAAGGATCTGAATATAGATCATTATTATAACCTTGGATTTAAACCTCTTGGTAAAGAGCTTGTTGTAACTAAATCTGACAAAAAAGGCGTTGTCTATGAGATCAATAATAAACCTGCCTTTTCCATATATAAAGAACACCTTGGAATAGGTATGAACGAATACTTTTTTGAAAATACCAGTTCTTTTCCTTTCTTCTTGAAAGACAATGGAATACCTCTTGCCAGAGTTGCTCTTGAGTATCGGGAAGATGGATCCCTTGGCTTTGCTACAGAGATACCTCAGGGAAGCTCTGTAAGTCTTAGCTATTCAACAACTGATATGCTACTTATTGAATCTGGACAAAATGCCGTAAAGCTTTCTGAGTTTTATCCTCAGGCAATACTTATCTATGCCTGCATGAGCAGGAGAATGCTAATGGGCGATGCCATGGCAGATCTGGAGTTCGATTTTTATAAACATGTCCTTCGCACATCGACATGGGCAAGTGGATATGGTGAGATTCTGCATGCAGATGGAATGAGAGGATTTTTGAATGCATCCTGCGTTGTTATAGGAATGAGGGAAGGCCCTATTCCGGAAGAAAGTAAAAGACCTGTATACCACTTTGATAGTAAATATATGAATGGTGAAGTTGATATTTCGGAAGACGGATTCCTCCCATTATCAACCCGCCTTGTAAATTTCCTTGAATCAACTACGTTTGACCTAAGAGAGGCTATAGATCAGCTGTTTAAGGTTGCAAGCCTTGATGAACTTACGCAGATCTATAACAGAAGAGCTCTTAATTACTTCATGAATCAGTTCTTGGAAAATAGAAGCAGATATCGTAACATTGCTGTCATGATGGTAGATGTAGACCATTTCAAACATGTTAATGATACCTATGGCCATGATGCAGGAGATATGGTCCTTAGAGACGGAGTTGGACAGGTCAAATATCTCTTTAATCAGGCTGATGTTATTGGCAGATGGGGCGGTGAAGAATTTGTTGGGATTAAGCCAAACCTTTCTTTCGAAGAAGCCAAAGAGTTCTGTGAGATGATACGTAAGGGTGTAGCTGAGATTGAGTTTGAAGGTGTTGGCCATATTACTGTTAGTATCGGTCTGACAATGGTAAATAATAAAGACAATTCAGATACTATCTTTAAGAGAATTGACGAAGCGCTTTATGAAGCCAAGGAAACAGGCAGGAATAGAGTGGTTGTAAGATAAAAATTAGGGGCGCTTGCTTTGGATGATCAGATCCAGGCGAGGCCCCATTTTTAGTGGATTTTTATTTTAACAGTTACTCCAAATTGAGCTTATGCTTGGTGATATATACACAGCCAAAATACATAACTGCAGAGACTAACAGATATTCAACTGCTTTTATGATTGCAGCCATAACAAATAATGAACCTACATTAACGTCAGAATAATATGAAATATCCACGGTATCAGAAATATCATTGTTAGCTAATGCAATTTTGATAAAAGTATAAACTATAGATATTACGATCTTAATTCCGAAATAGCTTACAATTGCACCGATTATTCTGTGTTTTTGCCATAACTGGCCAAGGCTTATGGCAAAAAAGAATGTCATAAGGAAGTAAATGAGACGAGTTAATGCACAAAAAATACCGGAAATTGCAACTGGTACATCATAAAAATACTCAGACATATCTTCCCAAAGATTCGTAAATACAGTACTCATATAGTAAGAATTATCAATTGACCAGGACACAATTCCCCACATTACCAGACCAAAGCTGAGAATAATACATAATATATTGATAAGTTCAAAAATGTAAGCAACCAGCATTTTTGAAAAAAGAATCTCATTGGTAGTTGCAGGGAGTGTAAATGTAAGATATCCCTGAGAACTGTAAAGACTTTTATAATAACGGACTCCGATATAAATAAGAGTTATGGTTCCAAGAGAAGGCAGTATCAATACATATAAAGTGAATCCCATTGTCATGATAAGAGGTGTTGAATTTGAATAATCATCTGCATTTAATAAGGCGTTTATATAAAGCCCTAAAATAGCACCAACAATTATTGTTAAACCATCCAAAAGAACAAGTAGCTTCCAATTATCTATAAATTCATGCTTTATTAATTTCCCCAGCATCTGAATACCTCCCTGAACAATTCATCGATAGTCTTTCCTTCTCTTTGCTTGATATCATTAGCTGATGCATGGAGTGCGATATGTCCATTCTGCAAAAAGATAACTTCGTCAAGTACGCTTTCAACGTCAGAGATAAGGTGTGTTGAGATAAGGATTGTAGCCTCATGATCATAGTTAGAGATAATAGTGTTAAGGATATAATCTCTTGCTGCAGGATCAACACCGGCAATAGGCTCATCCAGAATATATAATTTGGCATGTCTGCTCATTACAAGAATAAGCTGAACCTTCTCCTTGTTACCTTTGGACAGAGTTTTGATCTTGACGTCTGGATTCAGACCGAGCCTTCCCAGCATATTGTAGGCACGTGAAGGGTCAAAGTCCTGATAGAAATCCATGAAAAGCTCTATGTTTTGTTTGATAGTCCTGTTTTCATCAAGATAAGTCTTGTCTGGAAGATAAGATATGACACTTTTAGTCTCTACACCTATTTCGTGTCCATCCACGAGAACGGTACCACTTGTAGGTCTAAGTAGTCCGCACAGAATTTTGATCATAGTGGTCTTGCCACTACCATTGGGACCAAGAAGTCCAACTATATGACCGCTCTCAATCTGGAGATTTACATTGTCGAGAGCGGTAACGGAAGAATAGGACTTGGTCAATCCGTTAAGTTCTATAAGTTTACTCATTTGAATTTCCCCCTTTTTTCATGGGAAATTTTAGCATTTATTTACCGATGTTGTAAACCATAGGCGATAAGAAGTTAGTTTTATAGGATAAAAAACATATTTAATGATCAGGATTGATAATCAGAGAAAAAACAATTTGAAAACTATATAAAAACAGCACCTGATAAAGCTTATTCTCTATCAGGTGCTGCATTAGATCATATTGTTATTTTTGATTTGTTTTTCTAAGTCTTACTCAGCGTCTGCAAACTGAGACTCATGCTTCTTGAAGAAGTCTACTCTTGGAAGAAGCTCTTTAAGCTCGTGATTATCAAGATCACCAACATAAGATGAGATAGGATCAAGGATCTTATCCCAGTTCCAAAGAGACTTGTCGATGTTCATGTACTCTCTGAACATCTCGCATCCGTCTGGAGCGATAGGGTGAACTAAGATAGCGATGATCTTGCATGCATAGAAGCAGTCTGCAACGATCTGCTTTCTAAGCTCAGGGTCACCAGTGTTATCAGCCTTCTTAACGTTGTTAACCCAGTGCTTGTTGATCTCTCTGATGTAGTCATCAAGAGTATAAGAGATACGATGGAAGTCATGATTGTACATATGACGCTCGTACTCAGCAATAGTCTTTTTGGACAGCTCAACGATTGAAGGGGTGATCTCGTTTGAAGGAATCTTGCCCTCGTAGTTGTTCTGTACAGCATAGAAGCATGATCTGATAAGTCTGTTGTATACGTTGGTAAGAAGGTTACCTTCTTTAAGTACCATATCGATACCTTCCTGCTCTTCCTTAGGCATGTAAACCTGAGGCTTGAAGCTTACGCTCTTAGAAGAAAGACCAAGGCTCATAAAGTGCATACGAAGCTGTTCTGGTGTGTAGTATGCAAGAAGCTCATCAGCCATCGGAGGCTTGATATCTGAGCTTGAACTTGCCTTCTTGTCCATGAAAAGAACGTGTCTGTTAGGAATGATATGTGGAAGATTGATAGCAGCCATATCAGGATGCTCTTCCTTCTTGTATTTAAGTCCTGTGAAGATACCCATTTCAGCAATAGCATAGAAATAGATATTGTCTTCGCCGATGAACTGGTAAACCATAGCGTCATCGCTGTCCCACCATTTCTTCCACTCATCTTCAGGAAGGCCCTTGCTCTCAAGATAAGTTCTTGTGAAGGAGATAGGAGCCCAGAGTGATTCAGGCCATACCCAGAAAGTAAGATCCTTCTGATCTTCCTTATCAGGAACCTTTACGCCCCAGTCAACATTACCTGAAAGTCTGAATGGAACAAGTGTTTTGCCTGATGTATAGTGAACACCCTTTTCCTCAAGAACCTTCTTAACTTCGTCACGTGCATCAAGATTTTCAAAGATGTACTGAACGAAGGACTTCTTTTCCTCATCAATCTTTTCAAACTTAGGGAAAAGAGCTTCAAGACCAGCCTGATCTTCCATGTTCTTACGAGGAATGATCACGCTTGGCTTTCCAAGAAATTCGCCTATTGTATCAAGTGAGTAGCGACGTGTGTTTGATCCTCTTCTAAGAGCATCGTTGCGCTCTTTCATAAGGTCGATAAGATCTTCAAGGCAGAAGTACCAGTTTGTAACTGCCTTAAGTGAAGGTTTCTTGCCTGAAAGTGCACTTACAGGATTGATAAGCTCTGATGGCATGTACTGATGACCAAGAGAACACTCATCAGCATAAGCCTTGTCTGAGCAGCAACCAGGAATAGGGCACTTACCAAGAACCTGACGTCCGTTAAGGAATACCTGCTTCTCCTCATCATAGAACTGAAGAGTAGAGAGCTTTTCGATATATCCGTTTTCGTAGAGCTTGTTGAAGATCTCAGCAGATACCTTTGTGTGCATCTTGCCTGCTTCACCAAGAGCAGAAGCACCAAAAAGGTTAGGACTGATCTTATAATCAGCAAGAGTCTTTTTCTGCTTCTCGTGATTACCCTTAACGTATTCTTCTATAGTTCCTTCGTAACCGTCTTCCTTTAACTTTCTGTAAGCTTCCATGATAGGAGAGCCGTAGCAGTCAGTACCTGATACGAAGATAACGTTCTCTTCACCGATCCTGTCTCTTAAAAAGCGTGCAAAGATATCAGCGTGGATAAACATACCGCCCACGTGACCGAAGTGAAGAGTCTTGTTGCCGTAAGGCATACCGCCGGTTATGACCGCGCGCTTTGGCCATACAGGCTTATCATCTCTCATAAGTCTTTTGTTCATCTAATAATTCCTCCATGATAAAAAAGGTAGTCCGAGGGAAAATAAAAAAACCCTGCAACTACCGTTTAGTAGTTACAGGGACGAATGATCGTGTTGCCACCCTTGTTCCTTAAACCGTCACCGGCTTAAGCTTATTAAGTACGCATCAACTAAATGACTTAATACTCTTGTTCTGTAACGGGAACTCCCGTCATAGCATCACCTAAAAAAGGATCCGTATGCGGCTCCGAGGCCTGGTTCATCCGGTCTGTGTCACTTCCTTTCAGCAGCGAATATTACGTGAATACTCTACGGAAGCTCTCTGTGGACATCAAAAGGGATTACTCTTCTCTTCATAGCCTTTTTGAATAATAAAGTTTGATAATGGACCTGAAGATTATATATTGACAGGTCATTGTCAGGCATCAAAAGTCATTTTGAAACCTACTCTTTATAATGACTCAATCAAAAAGAGATGTCAACTAAAAAAAATATATCAAGGGTGTTGACATGATAGGTGTTATAGGTGTATATATAACACATAAACAGTTGCAACAACATAAGGGACCCATTATCAGGATAAATATTATTTAAATGCTGAAATGGCGGCTCCCGACAGCAGGGACATGAGGACAACACAATGAAGATATCGCAGAATTCTAAAGTTCCTATCTATCAGCAGATAGCAGACAGCTTTCGAACAGATATTCTTGAAGGAAGGCTAGGACAGGGAGAATATCTTCCGTCCATAAGAGGACTTGCCAAGGAACTCAAGATAAGTGTCATCACGACCATGAAGGCATATGAAGAGCTTGAGAGCGAAGGGATGGTAACAGCAGTCCAGGGTAAAGGCTATTATATCAACCCTCAGGACGGCGAGATGCTTAGAGAGCAGCATATGCGTAAGGTTGAGGATGCACTTATGGAGGCTATCAAGTATGCAAAGATAGCAGGTATGACAGATGACGAACTGACAGACACACTTAAGACACTACTAAGGTTTGAGGAGGAATGACATGGAAACACAGGCAGTAATCTCTTGCATAAATATAGAGAAGAAATATAAGAATTTTAAACTTAAAGTTGATAAGGTTGACTTCCCTAAAGGATTTGCAACAGCACTTATCGGAGAGAACGGAGCAGGTAAGACAACTCTCCTTGAACTAATAGCAGGTCTCAGATTAGACCACGAAGGAGAGATAAGTTATTTCGGAAAGTATTCAGAAAAAGACAGAGAAGAAGACCCGGTAGTAAAGAATAGTATCGGATATACAGGAACAGGTAATTACTTCATGCCGGGATGGAATCTTAAACAGACCAAAGAAGTTCAGGAACTTTTATTTGATGGCTTTGATGGTGATAAATATGACGAGATTTTGAAAGAACTGGCTTTTTCTGCTGATAATAAGACTGATGCCAATAAAAAGGTAAACTCATTATCAGATGGTAATAAGACCAAGCTTATGCTGGCAGGAGTCCTTTCGAGAAACACAGATCTTCTTTTGATGGATGAACCGGCATCTGCACTTGATCCTCTTATGAGAGAAAAACTCTGTGAGATCATAAGAGAATATCTTGCAGAAGCAGAAGGAGAAAAGTCAGTCATTTTTTCCACACATAATATAGCGGATATGGAAAATGTCACTGACTATGCAGTTATTGTAGAAAACGGTGAGATAGCTGAACAGGGCTTTGTAGAAGATCTTAAGGAAAAGTATACTTACGTCAAAGGCGATAAGAAAGACGAAGAACTTGGTAAGAAATATATGTATGACATGACTACCAATAATTACGGCTTTGAAGGACTTTGCCTTTCAGACGATCTGGATAAATTGGCGGGCGCTGATATTATTACTGAGACTCCTACACTTACGCAGCTTTCTGTTGGCATTATGCGTGCTAACACAAGATTAAAACTTGCATAAGTAAAGTGACAGGAGATTGATCATGAAAGATATGTTAAAGGTATACAGGATATTTTGTAATAGGATATACAGCATCGTTGTATTAGTTCTTTTTCCAGCTTTGGCTATTGGAATTTATACGATGCTTACAGGCAGGCTTGCCGAATGGAGTCTATTTATTATTGCTATTTATATGATGGTCCTTGGGGTGTTCGGAGATTTCTTTTGCTATAACGGGATAAATTCTAAAGATTTTCAGTTTGGGCTTTTTAGAAATACTCTTAATGGGAGAAAAAATCTAAAACTTGCCATAGTTACAGATCAGATAAGACGACTATTGCAGATAAGTTTTGTTCTTCTGATATGCGGCGCTATAACACTTAGCAGTAATTCGACTCTAAATAAATGTGAAATAGTATTGCTTACACTTATACTCATAGCATTTGTTTATGGCGCTAATTCGATCATTATATCTCTTCTTAGGTTCATTACTGAATATACGATATATATGGGAACGGCATTTATACTTGTTTCAATATTTGGTGCAGCTGTCAGCGTACTTATCTTATACAGATATGAGTATATGACGATCAATCTGTGGGCATGGCTGATAGTATTTATAGTTTTGGATGTAATAGGCAGCTTTTTGGCAGTGAAAATGCCCTTAAGGAATTTTGATAGAAGCTTTAAAGAACGTGAGGTTTGAAAATGTTAAAAGATTTTATTACTGCAATTAAGTTATTAAAATACAATCCCAAAGTTAAAAGTCATGCAGTGTTTTCGGGGATTTTCTTTGTAATCGGACTGTTTTATGAATTAACAGGTAAAGGCGATTCGATTTTGGGAGTTATCTATTTACTGTGCCCTGCTACAACATTCTGGCAATCACATTATACATCCTGCATGTGTGGCCTTGTTCAATCATCACAGGCCAAGAAGAAAATGCAGACATATTATCCGTTTTTGCTATGTATACCATATCTATTATTAGTATACGTAATCGTATTTGTATATCATTTTTATCTTGCAAAAAATGGAATGGAGGGCTTTACATATTCTGTAAATTATGGAATTCAGAGTAAGTATCTCTTCTTTGCAGGAGCAATGCTTGGTACTTTGCTTATATATTCTGTGGTCAGCTATAAAGAATTTGTTATTTCTGTAATTGTGCTGGTAGTAGTTGAATTATCAATTATCTTTCTGGGCCTGAGCGAATCACAAAAGCTGATATCCTTCTTTGGCAGACATTTTACTCAGTCAGTAGCTTTTAGCATCATATTTGTTGTGATTGGATGCGCCGGAGCTGTTATTATGGCGAATCTCTTATACAAAAAAGATATTGATGAGATCGCAGTAAAGGGAATTGCCAGAAGTCTTAATAAATAATGATAAGTGATAAAAAAAGAGATGATCGATAAGATCATCTCTTTTTTAGAGCGATAGACGGGGCTCGAACCCGCGGTCTCGACCTTGGCAAGGTCGCGCGTTACCAACTACGCCACTATCGCATTTATTCAGTTTCGCTTCAGTGCTCACCTCAGCGACATGTATGATATTACCGCAATTGAATTCTGTTGTCAACGACTATTTTCAAAAAATCAAAAAAATTATTTTGTATCAGGTACAGAAATTAGTATATAGGCAGCATGGAGCTTTAAAATAATGCACTCGTCCAACCTTTTTTGACCTGATGCTTTGAAGTATGCAGGCAGTTCATGCAGTACTCAGCATTATCTGTATGTGCTATTACCTTTGTTTTGTCACTTAATCCATATAAAAACAGCATGGTATTCTCCGAATAATTTTTTTACGATCATCATGATATAATAAAAGTAGGTATAACATTTTTTTATAATAACGGCAAGAAATTATTAAACTATCACAAACTCAGACCAAAGGAGGGACCCTTTATGAAACTGACATTTATAGGTGCTGATCACGAAGTTACAGGAAGTTGTCATTGTCTGCAGGCTTGTGGTAAGACGATTCTTGTTGATTATGGTATGGAGCAGGGACGCAATATATTTGAGAATGCACCGCTTCCTGTTGCACCTGCTCTTATTGATTATGTATTTCTTACACATGCTCATGTTGATCACAGCGGACTTATTCCTTCACTTTATGCCAATGGTTTCAGGGGCAAGATCTATGCTACAGACGCTACGGCAGATCTGTGCGATATAATGCTTAGAGACTGTGCTCATATCCAGATGCAGGAATCTGAATGGAAGAAGAGGAAGGCTAAGCGTAACAGCAGGCTTGAAGGAGCAGAACCTCTTTATACTATGGAGGATGCTGAGGGTGCGATCAGGCAGTTTGTGGCATGTGAGTATGATGAGATAATTGATATCTGTGATGGGATCAAGATCAGATTTACAGATATAGGCCACCTTCTTGGAAGCTCCAGTATAGAAGTATGGCTTTCGGAAAAAGGCCAGGATCGCAAGATAGTTTTTTCCGGAGATATAGGTAATATCTGCCAGCCTCTTATCAAGGATCCTAAATATACAGAAGAAGCGGACTATGTTGTTATGGAGTCTACATATGGCGACAGACTTCATACGACGGAGAGACCTGATTATGTCAGGGACCTTACTGAGGTTTTGAACAGAACCTTTGAAAGAGGCGGCAATGTTGTCATCCCTTCTTTTGCAATAGGAAGAACCCAGGAGATGCTGTATTTCTTAAGACAGATCAAAGAAGAGCATCTTGTTACGGCGGTTCCTGATTTTGATGTATATGTAGACAGTCCTATGGCGGTAAGCGCTACTCAGCTTTTTGCTGACCATGAATATGCATGCTATGACGAGGAAGCCCTTGAATTTGTGAGAAAAGGCATAAATCCAATATCTTTCCGCGGACTTAAACTTTCAATAACCCAGGAAGAATCTGTAGCCATCAACTTTGATGATAAGCCCAAAGTAATCCTGGCAGCGTCCGGTATGTGTGATGCAGGTCGTATCAAGCATCATCTTAAGCACAATATATGGAGACCGGAAAGTACCATCCTGTTCGTAGGCTATCAATCGATCGGAACTCTTGGAAGAGCAATATTTGACGGCGCCGAAAGGGTCAAGATCTTTGGTGAAGAGATTGATGTTAATGCCGAGATCACTAAGATAGAAGGACTTTCCGGTCATGCGGACAGAGACGGACTTGTTGCATGGCTTAACGGATTTACTAAGAAAAGACCTAAAAAAGTTTTCATAGTGCATGGTGAAGATACTGTAACAGTTTCATTTGCAAGTTATCTAAGAAACGAATTTGGATATGATACCTATGCTCCGTATAGCGGAACCATATTTGATCTAGTATCGGGACAGTTTGATAAAGAAGGCGTTCCTGTTCCTGCTATGAAGAAGACAGGTGAAGCTGTATCTGATGTATATGCAAGACTTAAGGCAGCAGGTGCAAGACTTATCGCAGTTATTGGCAAAGTCAGCGGCATAAGCAACAAAGATAAAGCCAAGTTTGCGGATCAGATCAATGCACTTTGTGATAAGTATGACAGATGAAAATAATCTGTTATAATGTTTATGTTTCTTATTTATAGTTCTTAATAAGATTAAAACTGACTTGTTAAAGGCAATATTTGCTTATTATATTTTCAAATTATAGATTATAATAATTATCAATACGCGCCTTACTGGGTAGTGTATTAGATTCTATGGGGGATTCTTTATGTCTAAAGCTGATGAATACTTTATTGAGATGTGCAATGATATTCTGACTAATGGTACTACTACAGAAGGTCAGGCCGTTCGTCCACATTGGCCGGATGGAGCATCTGCATATACGATCAAGATCTTCGGTCAGGCACATACTTATGATCTTTCTAAAGAATTTCCACTTATGACTCTCCGTAAGACAGGTATCAAGACAGCAACAGATGAAGTGCTTTGGATATATCAGAAGAAATCTTCAAATATTAAGAATCTCAAAGGTGCGATCTGGGATGAATGGGCTGATGAAAGCGGCTCAATAGGTAAGGCTTATGGCTGGCAGATTGCAGAGAAATATTCATATAAAGGCGTAACAGAAGAAGGAATCGATAAGGCTTTTCCAACATGGAAAAAGGAAGTAGAGGGCAGTAAGGTGATGTATTCATATGTTCCCGGCCCTGGCATTCCTTCTATGGAAGAGC
Source organism: uncultured Butyrivibrio sp. (assembly GCA_947168935.1). Classification (GTDB taxonomy): domain Bacteria; phylum Bacillota; class Clostridia; order Lachnospirales; family Lachnospiraceae; genus Butyrivibrio. Next base: position 11,622 of record CAMVNV010000009.1, read on the forward strand.
GTCTTGTACCGGGAACTGATGCATACGAAAGACTTGGTCAGCCTGACATAGTTTTTGACAGAGAATCAAAGATCGCAGTTATGGATCAGATGAACAAGGTTATCTATGACCTTAAGATTAATCCATTCTCACGTCGTATCATGACTACTACCTGGAATGTATCAGAGCTTTCTGAAATGCATCTCGAACCATGCGCATACAGCATGACTTATAACGTAACTCAGGACAAGACTGATGGTAAGCTTGTTCTTAATGGCGTGCTCAATCAGCGCTCCCAGGATATGCTTGCTGCAAACAACTGGAATATTGTCCAGTATTCTTCACTTGTGCACATGCTTGCACAGGTATGTGATATGAAGGTCGGCAAACTTCTTCATGTGATCGCAGACTGCCATATCTATGACAGACATATTCCATATATCAAAGAACTTCTTGGAAGGACGCCTCTTCCGGCACCAACCTTCCATCTTAATCCGGAAATTAAGGATTTTTATGACTTTACAAGGAATGACGTGAGTGTAGAAAACTATGAGGTAGCAGGAGACCAGTTTAAAGACATACCGATCGCCATTTGATGCTTTTGGCTGGTCTTAAACAGTGCAAATGAAAGAATTTCTGAAACAGAAGTATTTAATAACCAGGATTGTTGCGACAATCCTGATTCTATTAACCGCGGGAGTCTTTATCTATGCATCTTTAGACCCGGTGGATAATTTTCGTTTGCATTATAAGTATTCAGATTTTTTCTCAGAGAGATGGCAGTATGATCCTGACGGAAAAGTGATCTGTGGCGATTACGTCGAGATTAAGCCCGGAGAAACGGTCCGTTTATATCATACATTGCCGTATTCGATCGCACCAGAAGAAGCTATAGCTATATATGATCCTGAAATGTATATGGCAGTATATGCTAATGGTACATTCCTTGGGGATTTTGCCAAAGAAACAGATGATGTTCTGGGCAAAGAGGTTGGAAATACCTGGTTCATGATAAGTATTCCAAAGTTTGCACAGGGCAAGATTCTCACCCTTGAAATGAGAAATCCCACATCTAAATCAATTCGTTTTTATTTTACCTACGCAATAATTGGACATCGCAATGATATCAATAATGAGATATTTATCAAGAATCTGAGTGCCTTTCTAAATGGGATAGTATTCAGTCTTTTTGGTATTATTCTTGTCATATTCACATTCTTCTTGTACAAATATAAGATTGAATCCTTGAAAAGACCTTCAGCCTATATGTCAGCGGTATCGATATTTTCCGGTGTCTGGCTGATGATGGAATCAAACCTTCCGCAGTTTATCAGTAGTTCTGTATCGGCAAGGTACGCTGTGTCAGTTTTTCTGTTTTTGATCATTCCTATATTTTTGCTGCTGTTTTTCATTGAATATTTAAAATGCGGAAGAAAGGCTTCACAGCTTCTATTGTGCGCTTATCTTTTGCTAATGTCAGTTTCTGTTTTTTTGTATGCGACAGGAATAGTGCATATTTCTTACAGCTTTGTAGCAATACTTATATATATGTATGTCATGATACTGACACTTTTGGTATTGCAGGTAAGAGAACTTTTTGTGACTGGTGACAGATATTTCTTTGCTTCTATCATAGGTACACTTTTCTTTATTGCAGTATCCATTTACAGCATCTGGCACTATCGCATGGTATATATGGAAGGCAATTCCAGATATTTCAGGATCGGATACAGCTTCTTCCTTATGACCATTACGCTCACCGTGCTTTTTAAGTCTTTTCACGAGATACGAGGTGAGATGAATCTTAGAAGGCTTAAAGAGCTGGCTTACGTTGAGCCTGTAACAGGCGGTAACTCACTGGCTTTCCTTAATGAGAAGTTTATAGAGATAGATAAGAAAAAGCGTGATGAGTACTGGCTTTTGTACATGAACCTCGTTGGCTTTAAGGCTGTAAATGAGATCATTGGCTGGGAAAATGGAAATGTACTGTTAAAACAGCTATATCAGCAGAATCAGACAGTGCTTGCGAACGGTGAAACTCAGGCTGCACTTGGCCAGTCAAGTTTTGCAATGCTGATAAAGAGTGATAAAAAAGCTTTTGAAGTAAGAAGTAAGTGTTCTCAGCTTAGAGAAGGCCTTGAAAAGGTACTTAAGGAAAATTTTAAGTCCCTGTCTGTAAGAGTTGAGTTTTCAGCTTGCCCTATAAGTGCAGGAGATGAGAACTTTAAGGCAGTACTGGACCTTGCCAGAATAGCATATCGTAACTCGGCAGCAGCATATGATATTGCATCCGACTGCTGGATGTATACTGAGCTTTGTAAAAATAAGCTTCGCGTTGAAAAGACCATGGAGAACAGGCTTGAAAAGGCTCTTTCAAATAAAGAGATGGAGCTCTTCCTCCAGCCAAAGGTTGATCCTCATACAGGTAAAGTCACAGGCGCAGAGTCACTTATCAGATGGCGCAGAAATGATGGAACCATACTAAGGCCAGTATACTTTATCCCAGTCTTTGAAAGAAACCGCATGATAGCAAGGGTCGATCTCTTTATGTTCAGAGAGACCTGTCTTTTCATAAAGAAATGGATCGATGAAGGTAATGAACCCTTCAGGATCTCAGTCAACATCTCAAAGTACAGCATCTTAAATGCGGATAACTTTGAAAGCTATGAGAAGATAATCAGGGAGATCGAGCCGCCAATTCAGTGGATCGAGTTTGAAATAACCGAGTCCATGGCATACAATAACGAAGATGATATTTCCGAGATCATCGACAGGATCCATGACCTTGGAGCAACAGTGTCAATGGATGACTTTGGAAGTTCATATTCAAACCTTGTTGCGATCCAAAGACTCCAGTTTGATACAGTTAAGATCGACAGAGGCATCTTTACCCACGGTTTTCCTGATAATGAAAAGAGCTTCCAGATGGTCAGCGCTCTTATGCGAATGTTCACTACAATTGGTATATTCGTTGTAGCTGAGGGTATAGAGTCTGAAAATCAGGTGCAGGCGCTTAGAAGGCTTGGTTGCCATTCTATCCAGGGATATTATTATTCCAAGCCACTTGATGTTGAGAGCTTTAGAGAGTTTTTCTTGAGCACTAACAGCAGGGATGATGTTGGAAAAAGAGCTTGATTTCGCGATAAATATTTAAAAAAGAAAGAGGATAACACTTAAATGAAGGCAATAGTAGCAGTAGACAACAACTGGGCAATAGGATATGGCGGGAATCTTCTTATCAGCATACCCGCAGATCACAAGATGTTCCGTAATGAGACCAAGAACAAGGTTGTAATACTTGGAAGAAAGACTCTTTCGACCTTCCCGAACAGTCTGCCACTTGATCAGAGGATTAACATTATCTTATCTGCCAATCCAGACTATACAGTTAAGAGCACATCTACAGGTACTGCTATTATGGCAAGAAGTGTAGATGAGGTTTTAAAGATCGCATCTGAGTATGATACCAACGATGTGTATGTAATCGGTGGAACAAGCGTATATACACAGCTTCTTCCTTATGTTGATACCTGTATCGTAACTAAGGTAGATAGAGAGTTCACAGCAGATGCATACTTCCCTAATCTGGAAAAAGATCCTGAGTGGGAGCTGGCAGAAGAAAGTGATGAGCAGTACTACTTCGATAACTGCTACACATTCCAGAGGTGGGTTCGCAAATAGGTATACATTTTTGAATCATAGATTCAAAAATGCAGCAATAGAGCCAATTGAGTTCGACTTCGTCGAAGGCTCTATTGCCAACCGATTCATCGAATCACGAAACACGCAGTAAATGCGCGTTTCTGTAATTTACATTTAAGAAGTCATACTTTGCCTTCAAGACTGTTACAAATATGATCATAAACCTCAATTAAAAAAAGCTTGATATGATGCTTTATTTTTTTATTAGAAAGTAAACACAATTTACGCATATTTTGAACACAATTTCATCACAATTCAAATCTAAACTAAAGCCATAGAAACGTAAGGAATTGCAGAGCTATATAAGCTCAGAAAGAGGTAGAGATATGAATGGTGATGAAATCCTCAATAATGTAAGTTGTGAAAATGATGATTCTGTTCAAAATAAGAAAGAAAACAGAGAAGCAAGAAGAGCAGCTAAGAAAGAGGCAAGAAGAAAAGCCAAGGCTAATGGAAAAGGCAAATTTTCCGGCAAGGTAGCTGGAGCTCTTGCTCTTGCTGCAGTGTTTGGAGTTTGTACTGGAGCAGGAATCTATGGAGCTTCAAACTTTACAACTCTATCACTTAGTGATAATTCAAGTTCTTCTTATAGCGTAGCAGCTACTAATACAGATAGTGATACTTCTGACTCGGAGATCAAGGTTACAACTACAAGCAGTACACAGGTAGTTACTACGGATGTTACAGATGTTGTTGCAGCAGTTAGTCCTTCAATTGTATCAATCAATATCAAGGCTACAACTACTACAACTGATATGTTCGGCCAGTCTTATCAGCAGGAAGCTGAGGGCGCAGGCTCAGGAATCATTATCGCTAAGAGTGATACAGAACTTATCATTGTAACTAATAACCATGTGATTGCTGATGCTAACTCCATGGAAGTGTCATTTGTTGATGGCAGCAGCGTTACAGCATACCTTAAGGGAACAGAGTCTTCTGTTGATATCGCTGTAATAGCAGTTGAGCTTGAAGATCTTTCTGATGATACTCTTTCATCCATAAGCATTGCTACACTTGGAGATTCCAATTCACTTACTGTTGGCGAGAGTGCTATTGCAATTGGTAATGCCCTTGGCTATGGCCAGTCAGTTACAACTGGTGTTATAAGTGCGCTGAATAGAGAGATAGAAACTGAAGATGGCGAGACTAATACTTTCATCCAGACAGACGCAGCAATTAATCCAGGTAACTCAGGCGGAGCACTCCTTAATTCTAAAGGAGAAGTTATCGGTGTAACATCTAGTAAGATTGGTGCTACAACAGTAGAAGGAATGGGCTTTGCAATTCCTATCTCTGATGTAATAGATCTTATCAATGATCTTATGAATGAAGATACCAAGATTACTGTTGCAGAAGCAGAAAAAGGTGCTATGGGAGTATCAGTAATGACTCCTACAGGTATTGACGGAGCCTACGTTGCAGCAGTAAGCGAAGGTAGTGCAGCAGACAAGGCAGGAATTGAAGTTGGCGATCTTATAACATCTTTTGATGGTAATGACATTACATCTGCATCAGACCTTACAAGCCTCATGTCCTACTATGCAGAAGGAGATACAGTTACCGTTACAGTTCTTAGAAGAGTTAATGGGCAGTACCAGTACGTAGATATAGAAGTTACTCTTGATAATGCTTCTGAGCTTACAAGTTCATCATCAAGCGGAAGTGATTCTCAGGGATATAGCTATGGAATGCCAGGTTCATCAGAATCTGAGCAGTCTGAAAATGATGAGCAGGAAAACTTCCCTCAGCAGGGAATGCCCGGAATGTCAGGATCTGAGCAGTTTGGCTCAGGCCAGCATTAATTTGATTTAAATCGCAATTTTCCCTCCGCGCGGTTTAATAATACACTCCACAAAACTTGCGATTCTAAGCGCACCCCTACACCAGAGAAGGTCTTCATAGCGAAGACCTTCTTTTTGTAGCTTAGCAATATGGATTAATTATGATCAAAAAATGCGCTAAAAGGATTTTGACTTTAAAAAAGTGTAGAAATCTACACTTTTTTAAAGTAAGAAACAGAGGTGCCAAACTATGATTGCACGTGATAAATATTTAAACTTACTTATCAATTCCCAAAATAACGGTTTTCCAAAAGTTATAACAGGGGTTAGAAGATGCGGTAAATCGTTTTTATTAAAAGAAATATATAGGAGCTATTTAATTGATATTTACAATGATCAATACAACTATATTGGAACAGAAGATAATAAAAGGGCACACAAGTTAGGACTGTGGAACCGTGTGTTTACTTGTCAGCTTTTTAATAGTGAAAGGAAGACAGTGTTTTCCTAAGAAAACATCCGGGCGGGTATGATTTTGATATACCTAATTATATCGATATCACAGCTGGTGGCCACTACGAAGCAGGAGAAAAGGAGAGCGATGGGGTGTTGAAAGAACAAAGCTTTTTTGGTAACTTAGTATGAATCAGCAGTATAGATTTTTGCATGAAAAAAGGGAATTGGAGGTAGGAAAAATGGACAACAATGATATCAGTTTTGAAATAAACGTAGGTGAAAAGCGCGCAGATTCAAGCTTTGATAAGATGCGATTCAATTTCAGGGTAGCATGTATAATTGAAAAGGATGGACAGGTGCTCCTTCATAAGCAGAAAAAAGATAACTTCTGGAACATGCTTGGAGGACGCGTGAAATGTGGTGAGACATGTGAGCAGGCGCTAAGAAGAGAACTGTCAGAAGAGCTTGGATGCAGCTGTGGTAAGGTACAGCTGGTACATGTATGTGAGAATTTCTTTGAATTTAATGAAACAGCATTTCATGAATTATTAGTTATTTTCAGAGCAGAATTATCAGAAGAGATCAATATGGAAAATGTTGAAGACAAGATAGAGATCAGATGGTTCCCTGCCTGCGAACTTGATGAAGTCGTGATAAAACCTGAATTTGCTAAAGAGATGATGACTAAGACAAGTGATCAGATCAGCTGGTTAGTAAATGATGAGATCAAAAAAATGATTATGTAAAAGATATATAAGGATTACAGATTATGTCTAATACAAAAAATACAAATAATAAGTTTTCGTTTGGGAAATGGATCATTATACTGGACGGGCTCTTTATATGGATGATCACTATTCTTATGATTCTCAGCTTTACTGACAGGACCAAGGTATTGGAATGGCTGTGGGAGTACGTTTTTGATAATGATGTTTATCGTCCGCTTGGATTTATTCTTTTATTCGAGCTTATAATGTTTGTGACAACTATTGGCTATACTATAAGGGCTGTGAGAAAGGGTTACACATATTCAAGTAACGAAGCTCTGGCCCTTGCCAAAACCCAGATGATAATGAGGCTTGTGCAGATTCCTGCTTATGTCCTTGTATTCTTCATGGGTGTTATGGGAATGTTTCTGATATTTACAATAGGAATATCGCTGGCGTTGTTCTTGTTTGATATCATAAGCATTACTGTTACAGGAATTGCATCTGTGGCGGTATACTCGATACTTGCAGATCTTAAGATGATCTCCAAAAAGCAGAAACTTCTATATTCAATTGGAGGCTTTATCTATGTGCTGGATGTTATAGCCGCATTTCTGTGCTATAAGAAAGTCAAATACTGAGATCGAATTATCAGAAAAATCATGAAAAGTCAAAGCAAGTTGATGCTATATAGCTTGCGATTTATAGATAATAAAATACACCATCCAAAAATGTAGAAATTTGCATCTTTGGATGGTGTTTCTTTTTACTTGAAGATCACAAATGACTGAGGTCCCATTACTATGGAATCTCCTGAAATAGAAGCATCACCTATCTTATAGATAGCATCTTGAGCTTTCTCACCATTTAATGGAGCAGTAACTTCTTTTTCAGAAGGATTAACTGCGACGATAAGGTTTCCTCTCTTATAAACAAAAGGGAAAGTCTCTTTTTCTGCATAGATAACTTCAAAGTTTCCATCAGCTTTGAGGTCGTCTTCTTTATGTCTTAATGCGATGATCTCTCTTACTGTATGGATGAGGGATTCAGGATCGCTTTCTGCACTCTCAACTGTTGGAGCATCAGCTGCCTTATCTACAGGAAGATAGAGCTTATCGCTTTCAGCTTCGGAGAACCCAAGGTTCTTGCCACCGGTCCACTGCATCGGTGTTCTTGAACCTGTGCGCTGGAAGCCGCCTTCCTTAGTTGGCTGACCCTTGATGTATTTCATTCCGATCTCGTCGCCGTAGTAGAGGAATGGAACTCCGGGCATAGAGAAAAAGAAGGAATAAGCAAGCTTAAGTTCTCTTGTTGAAAGAGAAGCTGTTTCTCTTGGAGTGTCATGGTTACAAGTAAAGAAGCTGATGTATCCATTACCTTTTGTATTATTATATTTTGGAAGGTAATCATCAAGGAAGCGCATGATATCGCCGCCTGCACCGCATTTAAAGAAGCTGTGATCACCGCCTTCTGTCTCATAGTCACGAACAAGAGTGTTATAGCCGTTATAGTGATGGTCGAGATAGAAGTCCATGTCGAAATGAGCAAGGTTAAGAGCTGATGTAGGATTGCACCACTCAGAAACCATGGCAGCTTCAGGATAATCTTTACTCAGCATCTCATTGATATCAGCCCAGATAGCGCTTGTAGCTGATTTAACTTCGTCATCTTCTTTTACCAAAGAATCTGCCATATCTACGCGGAAGCCATCGCATCCATGATCAAGCCAGAATCTCATGATATCCTTGAGTGCCTGCCTTGTAGCAAGACAAGCTGGAGCATCAGGTGCCATCTGCCAGTCTTCAGTTCTGTTAAGGAAGCCGTAGTTAAGAGCTGGCTGACACTTGAAGAAATTGAGCATGTATACACCATCTCTGTCGCTGTCTCCGGCAATATAAGGATGATTGCCAATTCCCTGCCATACAGAATGAGTCCATACATAACGGTCTGAGTATTCGTTTCTTTCAGGTTTAGCGCTCTGCTTAAACCATTCATGCTCCTCAGATGTGTGACCTGGAACGAGGTCAAGGAGAACATGGATTCCCTTTTCATGAGCCTTATCAAAAAGCTCGTACAGATCTTCGTTAGTTCCGTATCTAGGAGCAACCTTCTTATAATCCCTTACGTCATAACCTGCATCCTTAAAAGGAGAATCATAGCAAGGGTTGATCCAAAGAGCATTACATCCAAGGCTCTTGATATAATCAAGCTTTTCAATGATTCCCTGCAAATCTCCGATACCGTCAGCGTTGGTATCATAGAAGGACTGAGGATATATTTCGTAGAAAACTGCATCATTAAGCCACTTAGGCATAGTCACCTCTTTCTGCGCAGGCGCGCGTAATAAAAGAATAAATAGTAAAACCCAACATAGTTAACCGCTTAAGCTTTTTTCATTTTAACATGTCTTTTATTCTTGTAAATCGCCTGGAGCAAGTTTCGTGTGAAGTTTCGTAAAAATTGTTGTTCGTCGGTTGATAAGTGTCATTCGTCAGATTTCAAAATCAAATAATGTTTTTGTAAGTAAAATAATAAAAATTACCATATCGGTTATTGGGGATTTTGATTGGAGGAAGAATGAATTTAATCTATTTGGCGCCTATTGTGTTTTTGGTGATCTATATAATGAGGCGTAAAAATGAACAGCAGATAGTCAACCCTCAGAATGGGGAAGATGACATAGAATCTCTTGACGATGTTACATACTTGATAAAGGATGACATTTCTTATGTTATGTATAAGTTTGATTCGGCATATTTAAGTAAATACTTATCAAGCTGGAAATTCACAAAGATATCGGATACAGAGGGTGAAATTGTATTTGGTGCTCCAGCAATAGCATCAGCACATGGTCGAGGCAATAGTAACTATGGGTTTATGTATAACGTGAAGATTGAGCCACAAGGAGAGAATACTCTTTTATATATGACCTATATAGGTAAGACAACACTAGGAACAATGAAACCATCAAAGTTCTGTAATCAGCTGTATCACTTTTTTATCAAAGAGCAGTTTGATGTATTGGAAGTTATTAAAGGCAGTAGAAGCGTTGATCCTGATCATGCAAATTTAGTAGCTAATGAAGAAAAAGAAAATAATAAGAAGAAATATATAATAGCAACATTAATATATGGCCTGATATTTTTGATTCTCTTTGCACATTGCTATTCTGACAGGAAAGATACAGTAAATAATTATCACATTGTTAATGCTGGTGATGGTAGAGCATATGTTCCAATAGAATATTGGAATGCGAGTGAAAAAGAATCATATGAAGACTATTGTTATCTGGAAACAGAAGAATGCCAAATGATAATTATTGATTATCCGGCTAGTAGTATTGAGCAGGATATAAAGGATAAAATGGGCCTTACAGACGATGTTTTATCTTGTTTGAATCAAATCAAAAACGAAGATGATTTACAAGCTGTTTTCAATCTTGAAGATGAAGATGTAATTAAAAAGGGCAAAACAGACAGGCCTAGTTTTCAGAAGTATCTGATAATGTATGAGGAAGAGGATAAGATTGTTTCTGTATATATCTATCATGTGGATGAGCATAGTATGATTCAGATAATAATAGCTGACAAAGGGTATTTTACTGATAAGGAATACTCAAAAATGTCTGGAAATTTGTATAGAAAACAATGTTGGTCTACGGAGTAGAAGCCTTTGATATTAGAAGGAGATGAGCATTATATGGATTCGGTCATTGAAAACGAAGAAGTGAAACGATATTTTGTAGCTGAAATTGAGTGGATTCCATTTGAAGAAGGTGGTAGGAGAAGCGTTCCATATGAAGGCGCTAGATATTGCCCGATAATTGATCTAGGTACATCTGAGACTTGGAGTATTGATTTTATCTGCCCTGATTTTAGTAAAACAAATACGGTGAAGTTTTCTTTTTTATCAGAAAACGCTCCGGAGGATCTTATAGAGATATCTATAAAGTATAGGTTAAAAGAGGGTTCTAGAGATGTTGCTTATCTGGTTGCTAAAGAGGAATAGAAGAGTGCATCGTGCATATAGTGAGCGTGAATGGTGAGTTGACTATATATAGGGAGTAGATGCCGATGGGGATAATTCAAAAGATATGAATATTACAGCTAAGAAATTTGAAAATAGATATAAGAAAAAGAGCATACTCTGCATAATCTGGGGGTTTGTGGATATAGCATATGCACTAATGGCAATGATACTTTTGCTTGGCGCTCATGAAGAAGGAGCATTAACTTTAAATACTTTTTTAGTACTAATAACACTGATGGTTTTGCTTATCCTTTCTGCTAAGAATGCTATAACTTTGGGAATTAAAGTGTGTGTTGCGGATTATTCTGAAGTAGCAAAATACACATTTCCAAGTCGGATAGGTAATCTGCTGATATCCAGGCTATTAAGATTGATTGCTATAATTGCGGGGATTATATCATCACAGAAAAATGGCGATATTATCGCAGCTATTCTTACTGTTTTATTTATGGTGATGTTAATGCGAGTATCGCTATGTTATCTGGGGAATTATAGATATGGCATGTGGTATTCAATAGGAACTAAAGCATTATGTGTTACATATAGAAACGAGCTGGTGGATGATTATTTGGATTTTTCTAAAAAAACTCCAATGAAGATTGTTGGCCTTAGCAGATATGGTATAACTAACATGCTTTTTAGTTATCCATTCCTGGATTTAACGACCGAAGAAGAATATGTTTATGAGATAGCAGAAGAATTAAAAGGAACTTTTCAGGGAACATATGCAAGAAATATCAAGAAATTAGGATGGGGCGTTTCCGTCATTATTATTTTAATTGACATAGGACTTTTGACTCTTGGCCAAAAAATATTTACGACAAGAGAACTATTGTTTTTTCTGTCGATTTCTTCAATACCAATGTTCATTTTGGCACTAATATTCCCAGGGGTATTTACCTGGTATGCTGAGGGAAAAAATGATAGTAAAAAGAAGAAAAAAATACCTGATCTGAGAGAAAACGAAAGTTGGAAAGAAACACATTTTAACATGATGGGTGTGTGGCTTTTTATTCAGTATCTTGTTTTTTTATTCATTTTGTTGACATTGAGAATTCGTGCTCAAGTAGATAAGGGTTTTGATAAACTCTGCCTGATATGGGGAATTGTAAGCTTTTTAGTTCTACTTATGGGATATTTGCGATTTGGACGTAAAAGACCATTTAGACGTCAGTTTTTTGTGTTTTCAGTCATAATGATGATGTATAGCGGAATTTTAGTGGGGTCTACATGCTTTTATCTTTCCTCAGATCCGGTTCATTCACCATGTACATTTGTTTCTAAGAGCGTGAGAAAAAGAAAAAATATCACTGATTACAAAGTTGAAGTAAAACTGGAGGATGGTAGCATTTTTTCTTGTGTTATCCCAAAGTATTTATATGAAGAAGTTGAGACAACAGAACTGGTGATATGTCATCAGGATGGACCGTTTGGAATAACTTACCAGCATGTTCATGCGGTAAAATAGGTATGACACTAGGAGGACAGACATGGAATACAAGAAAAGTTATCTCGGACTTATTTTATGGATCATTGGCATGTTGGTGGTATTTTTTGGCAGCAGCTTTCTTCCGGATATGGGGATGCAGATCAGGATCGCCATTGCTGACAATATCATGACTATTAGTGTGTTTATTCTTACGGTGATAATCTACTTTACAGAGAATGTATATTGGTACAATGGAACATCTTATGAAGAGGGACTATTGGCTGGCTCTGATAGGCGCAAAGCTTTTGCCCTTGCTCATATGATCCGCTTTGGCATTTTAGCTGGTGCGTTTTTATTATATAGCTTTGTTTCCATCGTTCTCGGCATTCCTTATGGAGTTGATATTGCTGTTGCAACGATAGGAATTATCGTGGCTGCCTTCAGTACGATGAAGATTAAATTATAGGTACAACGAACCTGTACACGGATTGATCGAAAATATGCTATACTCAAGAAAACGACACTGATGTTAGTGGTTTGAGTTTGTAATTTGGATATATAGAAAAGGTATACTATGGATATTAAATATAATAGAAAAACAAAAGAAGATCTGCCTGTAGTGGCAATATGCTATGACTTTGATAAGACTCTGTCACCTGATGATATGCAGGCGCAGGGATACATCCAGTCAGTTGGATATGATGTTGCCCAGTTCTGGAAGGATACTAATGATCTTGCAGAGCAAAATGATATGGATGTGAACCTTGCATACATGTTCAAGATGGTACAGGAAGCAGAAGGTAAGCTGATCTTCAACAAGGATAAGCTTTTTGAGTATGGTTCCAAGGTTAAGGTATTCCCTGGTGTTGAGACATGGTTTGAAAGGATCAGGGAATATGGCAGACAAAAGGGTGTAATCGTTGAGCATTATATTATTTCTTCAGGCCTTAGAGAGATGATCGAGGGAACAGCTATGGCTGATTCCTTTACAAGGATCTATGCCAATTCTTTTTTCTATAATGAAAAGGGAATAGCTCAGTGGCCTGCACTTGTAGTTAACTATACCAACAAGACTCAGTTCCTTTTCAGGATCGAAAAGGGAGTCCTTGATATTAACGACCCTGGAGTTAATGAATTCTATAATCCTGAAGATCTTCGTGTTCCTTTCAGGAATATGGTCTATATCGGGGACAGTGATACAGATATCCCTTGTATGAGACTTGTTAATTCTCTTGGCGGACACTCAATTGGTGTTTACAATCCTGAGACCAAGGATAAGACCAAGGTTTACAAGATGATCCGCGATAACAGGATAAAGTTCTTCGCTGCTGCAGATTATAACGAGGGCACGGAGATCGATGAGCTTGTAAAAGCTATCATAGATAGAACAGCTGTTAATGAAAAGCTTGAAGCTGAGCATATTAAATCTGTTGAGGAGACCAAAGCAAACTCGTAGGGAGGTGCAGTCATGCTTAAGAGTCTGGCAATAGCTATTTCCATGTATTCACGAATTCCAATGCCGCAGTTTGAATGGAAAGAGAAGGATATGAAGTATGCTATATGCTTCTTTCCTGTTGTAGGTCTTATCATAGGTGTGTTCGAATACCTTATCTGGATCCTTGAGATCAATTTTTATGTTTCGAGTCTGACTAAGGCATGCATCTTAATAGCTATTCCTCTTATGGTTACGGGAGGCATTCATGCAGACGGCTTCATTGATACATCAGATGCCTTCAGCTCTTTTCAGGACAAGGAAAAAAAACTTGAGATAATGAAGGACCCTCATGTTGGAGCCTTTGGTATTCTCAGGTTTACAATACTTCTTCTTATTTATCTGGGATTTACAAATCAGGCATTTGAGGTATGTGTGAGAAGGCAGTTTTACTGCATATTTGCTTCTTTTATGCTTGCAAGATGTTTGAGCGGCCTTGCTGCAGTTACGCTTAAGAGTGCCAAAACAGGCGGAACTCTTCAGACTTTTCTCAAGGATTCCAATAGAAATGTGGCAGCAGGGATTCTTGCTGTTGAGGCTATAGCTGTATTTGCTTTTATGTTTGTAGCAAACTGGAAGACAGCTTTGGGATTCCTCATATGTTCTGTAGTTATGTATATCTATTATATACATAGAACATCAGTTCAGCTTGGTGGTATTACAGGAGATACCGAAGGCTGGTATCTGTGCATTCAAGAGACAGCATATATGGTGACTGCAGTAATAGTCTGGTATTTATCGATACTCTTTATATAAAAGGCAATATGCTCAAATTTTGAGCTTGAATTTCATCTAATAAAATCGTCATTTCATCATTTTTTATGTTTGTTTTAAGCATAATAGGGGTATAATAGTTCATAGAGCTTTTACAAAAATTGAGGCATGATAATGCTTTCAAGAATAAAAGGAGATTAACGTATGAAAAAGAAAGATACTCAAAACCCGCAGCAGTTTCAGGCTGCACCACCTAAGAAGGGGATCAGATTATCAACAATAGTTGAAGTATTCATGTTCATTTCAGGAATTCTTCTTACAGTTATGTTCTTCCTTCCTGTTTATAAGGATACTGTTAAGTATGATTCAAATTACTTTAAGCTTGATAACCTGCTTGGTGTTTTCCCTGATAATGCAGCATCTTACCTTGATCTTGCAGGAAGATTCCTTGATGACAGTAATGTTGCAGTTACTGTTATGATCTTTGCATTCATGTTAGTAATGCCTATTCTTCTTGCAGTACTGACATTCCCTAAGCTTAGAAAGATCTCAGCACTTTCAATTATTCCGATCATCATCCTTGTTGCTGGACAGTTCTTCTTCGGCATGGGATTCACAGTAGAGCAGAGAGCTCTTGAGCTTGCTCCTATCGGATACTGCTACAGCGTTCTTGTATTCCAGCTTCCAACTCTGTATCTTATCTTCATCATCCAGTCCATTATTGAAAAGGGCAGAATGAAGAAAGAAGCTAAGAATGCTCCAGCTATGGATCCTTCTTATCAGCAGCAGTTCGCACCTCAGGGCGGCTTCGGTCAGCCTACAGAAGGTCCTCAGTTTGGCGGACCACAGGGCGGATTTGGTCAGCAGCCTCCTATGAATGAACAGCAGTTTGCACCACAGGGTGGTTTCGGTCAGCCTATGGGCGGCCCTCAGTTTGGTGGTCCTCAGGGTGGATTTGGTCAGCCAGCTCCTTCTAATGAACAGCAGT
This sequence comes from uncultured Butyrivibrio sp., assembly GCA_947168935.1. GTDB lineage: Bacteria > Bacillota > Clostridia > Lachnospirales > Lachnospiraceae > Butyrivibrio. The sequence continues at coordinate 26,899 of CAMVNV010000009.1, forward strand.
TTGCTCCTCAGAATGATTTCCAGCAGGCTCCTTCATTTAATCAGCAGCCTCAGAATGATTTCCAGCAGGCTCCTTCATTTAATCAGCAGCCTCAGAACGATTTCTTTGCAGAAGCTCCTGTAAACGAAGTTAAGGCTCCTGAAGTAGTTGAAGAAGCTCCTGCAGCTCCAGAACCAGTATTTGGTGCAGAAGAAGTAAAAGAAGCTCCAGCAGAGACAGTTGAAGCTCCAGCATTTAACGAAGGTGTGACAGAAGATCTGTCTGAAAATGCTCCTGAAGCAGCTCCTGAAGTTACAGAGTCTACAACAGGTACTATCGATGCATCTGTAGCACCTGCAGCAGAGGAACCTGTTAAGATGCAGCCAGCTTTCTGCCAGCAGTGCGGAGCTAAGCTTGAGCAGGGTGCACTCTTCTGCATGCAGTGCGGATCACCTGTTAAGTAATCTTATTAAAGATAAAAAATGCAAATAGTATACATTCTTGAACATAAAGTTCAAGAATGCAGCAATAGAGCCAATTGAGTTCGACTTCGTCGAAGGCTCTATTGCCAACCGATTCATAGAATTACGAAACACGCAGTAAATGCGCGTTTCTGTAATTTACATTCAAGAAGTCATACAATGAACTTGTAAAGCCATCAGAGCAATCTGATGGCTTTTTTATGATAATTCATATTCATATTGAATAATAAATACGCGCCACAACTGGTTTACATGATAGCGTTTGACATGATTTGTAATAACGATAATAATTATTTGTATAAGACTATTTAATCGAAGGGGGTTAATTAGTATGCCGGAAGCTTCAAGTAACATCTTTGATTACTTTAATACAGTTAGCTGGCTCCTATATTCCATTGGCCTTATGGGTATCTTTAAAAAGTGCAAGGTCAATCCTTTATGGGCATGGGCACCTGTTGCCAAGGAGTATAAGCTGGGGCAATGCGCCTATAAGGAGAAGGAAGGCAGGACCTATGCTAAGCTATCTATTGCCGGTTATATCTTTAATTTCGCTGATAATTTTGTTGATCATGAGTCATCTTTATACATTGTTTTTTTAATTCTATATATTGCTGTTGGTATCGGAGCAATAATATATATGGTCCGAATTACGATAGGACTGTGTGAAGTCTTTAAAAAAAAGAAGTCATGGGCGATCATGTGGTTCATCTTGCAGATGCCTACGGCTCTTATATGGGGCTATAACAAGAAGTTTGTTCCAGTTAAGCAGGTTGCAGTGATCCAAGACGGTGTCAAGGATTCCGGAATAAACCTTGATGCAAGGGATGAAGGGCTCACTGTTAACATAAACAGTCGTACGATCATTGACCTTTTTAAAAAGAAATACCTTCTTAAAGATATTCATCTGCATATTCCCAAAGGTCATATGGTGCTTCTTCTTGGCGGATCGGGCGCAGGTAAGACGACATTTCTAAATGCAGTTACGGGCTATGAAAAGGCTGATGCCCAGATCCTTCTTGATAAGCAGAACATATACAAAGAGTATGAGAGTCTTAAGTATGATGTTGGATTTGTACCACAGCAGGATCTTATGAGGGGGAATGATACGGTGTATCTGACTCTTCACGATGCAGCATCCTTGAGGCTTCCTTCAAGCGTGTCCTACAAAGATAAGAAAAGAAGAGTTAACGAAGTTCTTGAAGAGTTTGGCCTTGGCGCAATAAGAAACTCTCTTGTGGAAAAACTGTCCGGCGGCCAGCGCAAGAGACTTTCCATAGCAATGGAGTTTATTTCTGATCCATCACTATTTATTCTTGATGAGCCGGATTCAGGCCTTGACGGCGTAGTAGCAAGAGGCCTTTTTGAAAAGCTTAGGTCTATCGCAGATTCAGGCAAGATTGTAGTAGTTATAACCCATACTCCCGACAGAGTTATAGATCTGTTTGATGATGTGGTGGTTCTTGCCAAGGATTCATCAAGATGCGGAAGACTTGCATATTACGGACCTATAGAAGACTCATATACCTTTTTTAACAAAAAATCTATGGAAGATATACTCCTTTCTGTTAATCAGAAGGAAGAAGGCGGCGAAGGCCTTGCAGATGAGTATGTAGAAAAATATGCGCAGCTTATGACGCAGGAAAAGGAGGCTGGTTGATTCTATGAAAAAGAGTATCAGACATAGTGGACGCTTATACCAGACCTTCATTTATCTTGGGAAGCTGTTCAGAATGTTTATCTTCCAAAATGACTGGAAGGTTCTTCCTATGTCAGCTATCATCGCAGGTCTCGTGTCTTTTGTAGTTGGTGCAAATGTTTTTGTAAGTCAGGAGGGAACTCTTACAGGAACCTTCGCCATGACCTGCATATGCATATGGAACGGCTTTTTTAATTCGATCCAGGTCATATGCAGAGAAAGACCTATTGTAAAAAGAGAGCACAGGTCAGGACTTCACATTACGTCCTATATTGCGGCACACATGATATATCAGGCTTTCCTGTGTATATGCCAGACTGTGATAACCATAATGATCTGCGTATTTGCAGAGGTTGCATTCCCGAGTGCCGGCATGGTTACGCCAATAGCTCTTCTTGATATAGCAATAACCATTTTCCTTGTAACCTACTGCGCTGATATGATGGCACTTATGGTGTCAGCTATGGTTCATTCAACAACTACTGCGATGACTATCATGCCATTTCTACTAATCTTCCAGCTGGTTTTCTCAGGAGGGTTCTTCTCACTTCCGGCTCCAGCCCTGAAGGTCGCCAATGTGACCATATCCAAATGGGGACTTACTGCTCTTTGCATTCAGGGCAATTATAACGACCTTCCCATGGTGTCCTTGTGGAATAGCATGGTCAAGATGAAGAACGTTGATGTTGGAGGCGAAAAGCCTGTGTACGACGCCCTTAAATACGTAGAAGATTCTGGAAAAAGAGATATTCTCCTTGCAGAGAGCGGTAAGCAGAACCAAAATCCTGCTTACAACTATGATCCTGAGAATCTGAAAAGATGCTGGAAGTTCCTTATACTGTTATCTCTTTTGTATGTATTTATAGCAGTAACAAGTCTTGAAGCGATAGACAAGGATAAACGTTAGCAATGATAAGGATTATAAGATAAGGCTATAAAAACAAAAAATTAATATACGTTGTAATAGCAACTATTAGTAAATTCAAAGCAATAATCAGATAGATTAGACTCTTGCTTTTTAGCTAAAATTGGTTAAAATTAAGGTAATATTTTAGCTGGAAGGGAAGAGTTTTTTATGGATATTAGATTTAATGAAAAAGACAGATTGTTTGTCATAGATACTGAAAATACAAGCTATGTTATTGGAATACTGGGGCAGGAGGGATTTCTTGGCCACCTGTATTTTGGGGATAAGATAGAGTATGAAGATGCTCCCTATCTTTATAAATTCTCTCAGAACTTGAATGTTCCTGAGCCTTTAATGCGCGATAGGAGCTCTTTTTTGGACTGTTATCCATTTGAATATACGTCCAATAATGTTGGTGACTACAGAAAGAGTGGAATAGAGATAACTGATGATAATGGGCACACAAGTCTCCAGCTATTTTATGAGTCTCACGAGATCTATAGGGGTAAAAAGAGCCTACCGGGACTTCCTGCAACTTTTGGAGATGATGCAGATTCCATGTCTTTGGACATAGTATTAAAAGACAGCGTAACAGGGCTTAAGGCGGTTCTTACATACAGCATATTTGAAGGCCTTGATACAGTTATAAGGTCAGTTAAGCTTATAAATGAATCCGATAAAAATATTTTTATTGATAAAGTTATGTCCATGACAATGGATATGGATCAGGAAGACTATCAGCTTCTTACACTTCACGGTTCCTGGGCTCGTGAGAGGATGATGGACTTTAGGGATATTGGATATGGAGATACTTCCATAGAGTCCTTCAGAGGAGAGTCATCTCACCAGTTCCAGCCTTTTATGGCACTTGTACAAAACGGTGATTCTCAGGATACTGGAAAGGTATATGGCTTTTCATTAGTATACTCAGGTAACTTTGAAGCAGGTGTATGCAAGAGCCAGTTCAGTAGCCTTCGTATGTACATGGGTATTGGCTCTAAGAACTTTAGATGGAAGCTTAAGTCAGGGGATGTCTTCCAGGCGCCTGAAGTAGTTCTTACCTACTCATCAGAAGGTCTTGGCAAGATGACAAGAACTCTTCATGATCTTTATAGAGGACACCTTATCAGAAGTAAATATAGGGATATGGAGCGTCCTATTCTTATAAATAACTGGGAAGCAACTTATTTTGATTTTGATTCAGATAAGCTCCTTGCTATTGCAAAGGAAGCTAAAAAAAGCGGTATCGAAATGCTGGTCATGGATGATGGCTGGTTTGGTCAGAGAAATGATGATAATTCAAGCCTTGGCGACTGGTTTGTAAATGAAGATAAGCTTAAAGGCGGACTTAAAAAGCTTGTTGATGATGTAAACGCCATAGGTATGAAGTTTGGTATCTGGATGGAGCCTGAGATGGTATCTCCTGTATCAAAACTATATGAAGAGCATCCTGACTGGGCAATTCAGGTACCGGGGAGAGAACCTTGCAGAAGCCGTAATCAGTATGTTCTTGACCTTACAAGAAAAGAAGTTAGAGACTATATATACGGCAGGATCAAAGATATCCTTACAAGTGCCAACATTGAGTATGTAAAGTGGGATATGAACAGGCAGCTTTGCGACCTTGGTTCACTTGGCCTTGATGCCGATACTCAGGGAGAACTTAGTCACAGATATATGCTTGCAGTATATGAACTTCAGGAAAGACTTGTAACAGACTTCCCTGACCTTCTATTGGAGAACTGCTCAGGCGGCGGAGCAAGGTTTGATGCAGGAATGCTGTATTACAGCCCTCAGATCTGGTGCTCTGATGATACCGATGCTATAGAGAGACTTAAGATTCAGGAAGGCACAAGCCTTATTTTCCCTCTTAGCACAATGGGAGCACATGTATCTGACTGTCCTAATCATACAGTCGGAAGAACAACACCATTTAAGACTAGAGGAGATGTAGCTCTTGCCGGAACATTCGGATACGAGCTTGATATTACCAAGATTCCTGCAAGCGATAGAGAAGATATTCCCCGCCAGGTTGCTGTATACCATAAGTATAATCACCTTGTAAGAAGCGGAGATTATTACAGGCTTTCATCTTATCAGAGGAACCATGAGATGGATGCATACATGGTTGTAAGTAAAGATAAAAAAGAAGCGCTTATAACTTACGTTAAGGTAACAGCTTCTCCTAATCCTGCAAGAAAGGTACTTAAGGTTCCGGCACTTCTTCCTGATGCAACTTATGAGATTGAGGGTAGTGATATAATGGTTAAAGGCTCCACCCTTGAAAGAGCCGGAATCGTACTTCCTAACCTTCACGGAGACTATCAGTCAGAGCTTATACATCTTGTGGCTAAAGATTGATTAAATTATTGATTTTAAGAACTGATTCATAAAAAATGAATCTAAGGTAACAAGAAAGATAAGAGAGGATCAATATATATGGCTAAGAAAACTACAATGTCTGATATTGCCAAGGAACTTGGGATCAGCACAGTTACTGTATCCAAGGCTCTGTCTGGTCAAAAAGGTGTAAGTGAAGAGCTTCGCCAGAAGATAATGGATATTGCAAAGGATAGAGGCTATCAAAAGTCCTTTTCTAGTCAGCCGAAAGAGAGCTATAAGATAGGAGTTCTAATAGGCAGCAGATATGTTGGGAACATAGATTCATTCTATGGTCATATGTATCAGATCTTTTCTGCAAAAGCCGCTAAAACAGGATCATTTACAATGCTTGAGATCTTAAGCGACGAAGATGAAAAGAATCTTGTTTTTCCTAAGATAATAGGCGATGGAACAGTGGATGCCATTGTTATCATGGGAGCACTTAGCGAAGAGTATCTGAATATGCTCGATGAAAGGCTCAAGACTCCGACTTTCTATATGGATTTTACTGATAGAAAACATCAGAAGGATTCTGTAATATCCGGAAGTTACTATGGTTCATACATCCTGACCAACTATCTTTTTGATAAAGGTCATACTGACATAGGTTATGTTGGAACAGTCCTGTCTACATCATCTATTACTGACAGATATCTTGGCTATGTCAGAGCTATGATGGAGCATGGCAAAGAGATCAACAAGAACTGGATCTTAGATGACCGCGGCATTAACAATGACAAGGTTGATTTTGAAAAAAATACAGTATTTCCAAAGGGTAAGCTCCCGACTGCCTTTGTATGTAACTGCGACCTGTCAGCTAACATGTTTATTCAGTACCTTAAAGTTAAAGGCTACAGGGTTCCAGAGGATATATCGCTTGTAGGATATGATGATTTCCTCTTTGCAGATGGCGCATCCGTGGGAATCACAACCTATAAGGTTGATATGGATGAGATGGTCAAAAGAACTATCAAAAGGATCAACCATGTTCTTAGAGGCGAGAAGTACCGCGGCGGCCTTAGCATCGTAGAGGGATCTCTGGTAGAACGCGACAGCGTTAAGGATCTGACTAAGAGTAAAAAAGTCTGAACTTGAAAAACTATCAAAAGTAATGTGTATGAAATCTTGAACGTAAATTACAGAAACGCGCATTTACTGCGTGTTTCGTAATTCGATGAATCGGTTGGCAATAGAGCCTTCGACGAAGTCGAACTCAACCTACTCTATTGCTGCATTCTTGAACTTTATGTTCAAGAATGTATATTAAATAAGGTGATAGAAAACAAGCGTTAGTTTGGTAAAGTAAATCATAATGAAGTAAAAATTAGCTAACAAAGATTTAGGTATAGATTAAATTAGCTAACAAAAAATTTAGGTATAGATTAAATTAGCTAAAAAACTAAAAGTTTAACAAAAACTCGAAAAGCTTTATAAATCAACATATTAAGTAAACTAGAGCAACTTGCAAGAGGAGAAAACTCCCAAAAACAAGTTGCTCTTTTTGTTTATTAAGTAGAAGTTAGTTAAAATATTAGCTAAAATATTGATTAATATAAATAAAAGTATAAAATATTAATTAGCTAAAAACCATATAAATATTTAAGGAGGATATTATGAATAAAAAGAAATTATTGGCACTTCTGACAGTATCAGCAATGACAGCATCTCTTATTGGATGTTCTGGGGCAGCTGATGGAACGACAGATGCCGGAAGCGGAACACCTGGTGGCAACACAGAAAATGCTTCCGATACAACAGATACAACCGGCACTACTGATGCAGGTGATACAACAGGGGGAGATGTTGGAGAACTTTCTTATACTTCTTTAAACCTTGATGATCACAAGGATCTGACAGCTTCCATCAAGTTCCTTCATCACAAGACAGACCGTGAAGAAGACGGAACAATGGCTAATATGATCGCTGAGTTTAATAAGGAATTCCCGAATATCACCGTTACAACTGAAGCGGTTACAGATTATGCAGAAGATGCTCTTCTTCGTCTTTCTACAGGTGACTGGGGCGATGTTATGTTCGTTCCTGAAGTAGACAAGACAGATTATGCTACATACTTTATGCCACTTGATACACTTGATAATCTTTCCAAAGAACTTAACTTCGTTGACGCTAAAGAGTTTGGCGGACTTTGCTATGGTATTCCTTACATGGCTAACGCACAGGGACTTCTTTACAACAAGAAGGTATTCGAGGATGCAGGAATCACAGAGATTCCTACAACTCCTGAAGAATTCGTAGCTGACCTTCAGCTTATCAAAGATAAGACAGATGCTATTCCTCTTTATACAAACTATGCAGCAGGATGGACAATGGGTGCATGGGATGCTTATGTAGGAATCGTTTCTAACGGTGACAATACATACATGAACCAGAAGCTCGTTCACACAGCTGAGCCATTCACAGATCCAGGTGATGGTACAGGCGCTTACAATGTATACAAGATCCTCTATGATGCATGTGCAAACGGTCTTATCGAAGACGACTACACAACAACAGACTGGGAAGGCTGCAAAGGCATGATGAACAGAGGAGAGATCGGAACTATGGTTCTTGGCTCATGGGCATTTGCTCAGATGCAGGAAGCAGGAGATACTCCTGAAAACGTTGGCTACATGCCATTCCCTATCACAGTTGGTGGTAAGCAGTATGTATGCGCAGGCGGCGACTACAACTACTGCATCAACGTTAACTCATCTGATGAGAACAAGCTTGCTTCACTTGTATTCGTTAAGTGGATGGTTGAGAAGTCAAACTGGTGCTACAACGAAGGTGGTTACACAGTTGTTAAGGGTGGACAGAATCCTGATATGTACGCTGCATTTGATGGTTGCGAAGTTCTTTCAGATCAGCCTTCACTCGCTGGCGAAGAGACATTCCTTAATGACATGAACGCAGAATCAGAGCTTTCAATCAATGCAGGTGGCAACGACAAGGTACAGCGCATAGTTGAAGCTGGCGCTACAGGTTCAGAGAGCTTTGATGATATCATGGCCGACTGGAATCAGAAGTGGCAGGATGCACAGGAAGAGCTCGGAATAGAGGTTCTTTACTAATACGACTTTCTTCATGGCCGGGGGGAAGTATTCTCCCCGGTCATATTTATGAACACAGGTTTTATAAAAAGCAGCAATAGAGAAAAGTTTACAACTTAGATAGAGTTTATATGTGACATGTCACATATAAGCTTAGCATGAAGGGAAGCTTATGAAACATAAAAGAACATTTAAAGAATGGATAAAAAGCAGAGATGGGCAGCAGGTTCTTGTTATGATCGCCTTTATGATAGTTCCACTTCTTCTTTTATTCGTGTTCACCTATTTACCATTTGGTAAGATGTTCGGTTTTTCTTTTTACAATATGAAATATGTCGGAGCCCGCAAATATGTCGGCTTCAAGAATTATCTCAAAGTATTCCAGAGAGATGACTGCTTTGGTGCTTTGAAACTAAGTCTTTACTATATGCTCGGATCTGTAGTACAGCTTGTACTTGCACTTTATCTTGCAACTGTTCTTAGTTTTAAAGTTAAAGGCGGAGCTATTTTCAAAGGATTTATGTTTTTTCCTTATCTGATCAATGGTATAGCAATTGGATTTATTTTTAAGTTTTTCTATACACGAGGCTTTGTTTTTGACACTGTACTTCAATGGTGTGGTTTTCAGCTTGATAACCTTCCGTACTGGCTCAGAGATCAGAGTATCAACAACTTTTCACTGGTGGGAACTTCAGTGTGGAGATACTTTGGTCAGAACATGGTCTTATTCATTGGTGCGATCATGTCTGTTGATTCAGAGCTTTATGAAGCAGCAATGCTTGATGGAGCTAACAGATTTCAGCAGTTCAAATACATTATTATGCCAAGCATAAAGACAATCATCACACTTAACGTTATCCTGTCGATCACAGGTTCACTTAGTGCTTTTGAGCCTCCTTATGTTATTACTGATGGTGCAAATGGAACTGGTACTTACTTTGTAGTAATGCATGAGATAGCACATACCCAGCAGAAGGTTGGACTTGCTTCTGCCATGGCCATCATACTTCTTCTTATCATCTTTATGGTAACGATACTGCAGAAGCTCTTCTTTAAATATGTATTCAGAAACGCTGAGGATGAAGATCCAAGAGCTGCCAGAAAAAGAGAGCGAGCACTTGCAAGAAGCATGAAAAAGCATGAAAGAAAGTAAGCACCTGGGAGGAAGAAAATATGAGTATATCAAAAATATTAAGAGCAGTTCTTACGACTGCCAAATATATATCGCTGATATTCTTTTCATTCTGTGCTGTGCTTCCTGTTGTATCATGCTTTATCACAGCTTTTAAGACAGACGTTGAATATCAGACAACTAATGTAATGACAATGCCGCAGAGCTGGCTTAACTTCGACAATTTCGTTCAGGCATTTACAAAAGCCGGAATGGCAAGAGCTTTCATGAATTCTACTATAATCCTTATCTGCGTACTTTTCTTTTCAGTAATGATAGGAACTCAGCTTGCGTATGTACTTAACAGATTCAAGTTCTTTGGAAATACCATTATAAGAGCACTGTTTTTGTTCGCATCACAGCTTCCCGGCGTTGCAATGCAGATCGCGGTTTATGAGATCATGTACAACCTTGGTTTTATAAACTCACTTGTTGGATACATTATCATGATGTGCGGAACAGATATCATATCGATCTATATTTATATCCAGTTCTTTGAAAACATTGATTATTCACTGGATGAGTCAGCTATTATCGACGGAGCTAATTACTTTACTATTTTTTATAAGGTTCTTTTCCCGCTTCTCAAGCCGGCAATCGTAACCAGCTGTATTTTGAAGGGTGTTAGCACCTACAACGAGTATTACTGCGCAAACCTTTATCTTCAGGATAAGAAAAAGTATGCGACAGTAGCCACGTCTCTGTATACCTTTGTAGGACCACTTGGTAGTAAGTATAACCTTATCTGTGCAGGTGTTATCATTTCACTTTTGCCGGCACTTATTGTTTTTGTACTGTGTCAGAAGCAGATCTATTCAGGCCTTACAGCAGGTGCTGTTAAGGGTTAAAAACTTATGTGAATTGGCTGGATGAATTTAAAAAAATCTGAGGATAAAAGGATGGTTGAGAAAGTTAGACAGCATCTTATTAAAGAGCTTATCCCTTTTTGGAAAGGGCTACGAGACGATGAATACGGCGGATATTATGGGCTTTTGAGTTATGACCTTGATCTTGATAAAAAAGCTGAAAAGGGATGTATCTTAAACAGCAGGATATTGTGGTTTTTCTCAAGTGCATATACTTTGTTAAAAGAGAAGTCGCTCCTTGATGAAGCCCGCCATGCTTATGAATTTATGACAAGGTATTGTATAGATAAGACTTATGGCGGAATATACTGGTCCATGACTTATGACGGCAGGGTGCTTGATTCTACAAAACATACTTATAATCAGGCCTTTGCTATATATGCATTGTCCGCATACTATGAAGCATCAGGTGACAAGGAAGCACTTGACCTTGCCGAAAATTTATTTTCCATAATAGAAAATAAATGTAAGGATGATATTGGGTACAAAGAAGCATCAAATGAGAAGTTTGAAGAAGCTAAAAATGATAAACTATCTGAAAATGGGGTAATAGCGTCCAGAACCATGAATACGCTTTTGCACGTCCTTGAAGCTTATACGGAGCTTTACAGGGTTTGTGGCGATATGCAGGTTCGAAAAGCGCTTGAAAATATTCTTACCCTGTTTGCAGATAAGGTATACAACAAGGAACTTCACAGGCAGGAAGTCTTTTTTGATAATGATTACAAGTCACTTATCGATCTTCACAGCTACGGACATGACATCGAAACTTCATGGCTTGTCGACAGGACAGTGGAAGTGATCGATGAAGATGGAAGCTTGAGTAAGAAGATCACACCCATTACCCAAGATCTTTGCAGGAAGGTGTTTGAAACAGCTTTCGATGGCAGATCTCTTGCATACGAATGTGAGAGAGGCGTTGTCAATGAAAAAAGAGTCTGGTGGGTTCAGGCAGAAACAGTTGTGGGATTTATAAATGCTTATGAAAAGTCTGACTGCAAGGATGTGAAATATCTTGATGCTGCAAGAAATGTGCTGGACTTTATATTTGAATACCTTGTTGATAAAAGAAATGGCTCGGAATGGTTCTGGGAAGTTAATAAAGATGGAACTCCTGTTCACGGACACCCGATCGTTGAGCCGTGGAAATGTCCTTATCATAATGGCAGAATGTGTATTGAGATCATAAAAAGGCAAGTTTACTTGGATCAGTGATTCAAGTGATACATATAATCTTGGATCAAGGGTTCAAGAAATCATATTTAAGGAGACACAATGATACACGAAAAATACTTTGAACTGGTCAAAGAGCAGGAAGAGCTTATAAATAGACCTAATAAAAAGAGCTCTTTTTACAATGGAATCTATGACAGATATGAGTATCCTGTTCTTACAAGAGAGCATGCACCTATATTCTGGAAATACGACATTAACAAGGAGACCAATCCATATTTTATGGAAAGACTCGGTGTTAATGCAGTCATGAACTCAGGTGCTATCTATTTAGATGGTAAATATTACCTTGTAGCAAGAGTTGAAGGCGCTGACAGAAAGTCCTTCTTTGCAGTAGCAGAAAGTGATAAGGGAACAGAATGTTTCAGATTCTGGGATTATCCTGTTGTGCTTCCTGATACAGTTGCAGGCGAAACTAACGTATATGACATGAGACTTACTCAGCACGAGGATGGCTACATCTATGGTGTATTCTGCTCTGAGTCTAAGGATACCAAGAACTCAGACCTCTCCGCAGCAGTAGCAGAAGCAGGTATCGTAAGAACCAAAGACCTTAAGACCTGGGAGAGACTTCCTAACCTTGTAACAAAGCGTTCTCCTCAGCAGAGGAACGTAGTCCTTCATCCTGAATTCGTAGATGGCAAGTATGCTTTCTATACAAGGCCTATGGATGACTTCATTGAGACTGGATCAGGAAGTGGTATCGGTTTTGGCCTTTGCGATGATATCGAGCATGCTGTTATCGATGAAGAGAAGATGACTTCAATCAGAAGATATCACCAGATCACAGAAGCCAAGAACGGTGCAGGCGCTGTTCCGATCAAGACAGACAGAGGCTGGATCCATATCGCGCACGGCGTTAGAAATACAGCTGCAGGTCTTCGCTATGTAATCTATGCATTTGCAACAGATTTAAATGATCCTTCAAAGGTTATCGCAGAGCCTTCAGGACTTCTTATAGGACCAAGAGAAGGCGAGAGAGTTGGAGATGTAAGCAACGTTGTATTTACTAATGGTGCTATCGTTAATGAAAATAATGAAGTGTTCATCTACTACGCTTCATCAGATACAAGGCTTCACGTAGCAACTACAACTATTGATAAGCTTATTGACTACGTATTTAATACACCTACAGATCCGCTTAGAAGCCCTGACTGCGTAAAGCAGAGATGTGATCTTATCGCTAAGAATCTTGAGCTTTTGAAAAAGGATTAATATAAGAACAATCAGTATAAAAGCAACTAATAATAGCTGAACAATCCGTTAGTCATAAGGTGTCAGAAGGAACTTTTGACACCTACCTCATTATATGTTTAAAAATAATAAGCATAGTCGAGTTCAGATAGAGATATTAAACAATATCAATTAAAAATTTAAAATAAGTACAATAAGTAAATATATAAACATGTACATAAAGAGGAGTTATTAAAAAATGTCAAAGTATAAAATGATCAGCGAACCATTAAAGAACATCCCATGGCAGGAAGGCCCGGAGAAATTCGAAGGAGCACCTGTTTGGAGATATAAGGAAAACCCTATCATTAACAGAAATCCAATCCCTGGTGTAGCAAGAATCTTCAATAGTGCAGTAATGCCTTACGAAGGAAAGTTCATCGGCGTATTCAGAGGAGAGCAGACTAACGGAATCCCTTACATCTATCTTGGACACAGCGAAGATGCTATTCACTGGGATTTCGAGACCAATAAGATCCCATTCGTAGACAAGGATGGCAATCCATTCATGCCAAGATATGCTTATGACCCAAGACTTGTTAAGGTTGAGGATACATACTATATCATCTGGTGCCAGGATTTCTACGGAGCATCTATCGGAATGGCTAAGACTAAGGACTTCAAGACTTTCGAAAGACTTGAAAATCCATTCATTCCTTTTAACAGAAATGCAGTTCTTTTCCCAAGAAAGATTAATGGTAAGTTTATGCTGCTCTCAAGACCTTCAGATAGCGGACACACACCATTTGGCGATATATTCCTGTCTGAGAGTCCTGACATGGAATACTGGGGACACCACAGACACGTTATGGAGCGTTCTCCTGAGTGGTGGGAGTCAGTTAAGATCGGTGGCGGCGCTGCTCCTATCGAGACTTCAGAAGGATGGCTTATGTTCTATCACGGCGTAAGCAGCACATGCAATGGATTCGTATATTCAATCGGTGCTGCAATCCTTGATATCGACAACCCTTCAAAGGTTAAGTATCGCTGCGAGACGTTCATCTTAACTCCTGAAGAATGGTATGAGGAGAGAGGCTTTGTTCCGAACGTATGCTTCCCTTGCGCTACACTTCACGACAGTGAAACAGGCAGGATCGCTATCTACTACGGCGCTGCAGACAGCTATGTAGCACTTGCATTTACAAGACTTGACGACATCATTGATTATGTCAAGGAGCACTCTGTAGTAAGAGAGTCTGACACTGAGCTTGGAATCAGATAAGTAAATGCTTGATATAACTTGAATATGATGACGTGTTATTCTATGTATATATAAAATTCAAACGATCATTATGTCATCAGTTGAGTGAATATATAAGTTTATAGGCGGCTGGGAATTTGGCATTCCCAGCGCCTTTTTATAAAAATCGGAAGATGGAGACGAGATTATCATGATAGATTTTGATAAAGCAAAGGCTATAGCAAATCATGGTGATACAGCAAGACTTTTTAAACTTTTTAGTAAATTAGAAGAAGGAAAGCCGGTAACTTTATGCTTTCTTGGAGGTTCAATCACTCAGGGAAGTCTTTCATCAAAGCCCACTACCTGCTATGCTTACAAGGTATATGAGTGGTTTAAAGAGACTTTTAAAAACGCTGATATAACTTATGTGAATGCAGGCGTCGGCGGAACTACATCTGCTTTTGGCGCTGCAAGGTGTGACAGGGACGTACTGTCCCATAACCCTGACTTTGTACTTGTAGAGTTTTCGGTTAATGACGAGTGCGATGACTATTTTTATGAGAGCTATGAAGGCCTTATTAGAAAGCTTCTTTATAGTAGAAACCTTCCTGCAGTTGCAGCTTTATTCAATTTCTTTTATCAGGATGGCAAGACCAGCGAGAGGATTCATTCAAAGGTCGCAAGATACTATGGCATTCCGGCTGCATCTATGCATGGGGCTATCTATGAAGATATTTTATCAGGGAAGATCGAAGATATAAGCACTCTTTCACCTGACGGGCTTCACCCTAATGATACGGGACATGACCTTCTTAGCAGAGTTGTAGCGAATCTTTTAGGATCAATTTATGAGGAGTACAAAGAGGGTAAGAAATCTTTGACTATAGGCACTACTGAATCGAAAGAAAGTACGGATGACACAGATTCGGAACATACCATTCAGGCAGATGGTTCTTTATTTAAAGGGGAATCAGAAAATTCTGTGCCAAAGAAAATCAAGACTCCTCTTACAGCTAATGCATTTGAAGGAGCTACTCGCCTGGATAACAGGAATTTTGTGCCTGACCTTCAGGGATTTAGCGTAGATACTGCGCCTCAGAAGGACGTGACTGACTGCTTTAAAAATGGGTGGCTTGGCGCCAGACTACATGATAAGATAGTCTTTGAATTTGACCAGGAAAATGAATGTACAGGAATTGCTGTTCAGTATGATAAGACCATGAAGCGCCCTGCGCCGGTGGTATCTGTAATGGTGGATGACAATTCTTCCGAAAAGATATTAATAGACGCAGCATTCGATGAAACCTGGGGAGATCTTTTGGATATCAGACAGATCTTTTTACATGAGAAAAAAGGCCCTCACAGGCTTGAAATAGAAGTTATTGATGACAAGGATGGAAAGGCAGTACCTTTTAATCTGGTGTCGGTTATAATAACAAGATAATTAAAAAGAAACGGAAGTATTATTATGTTCAAAAATGATTTTGTGTGGGGAGTTGCAACCAGCTCTTATCAGATCGAAGGAAGAGATCCGGAAGACGGCGCAGGCCTCAATATATGGGATGATTTCTGCAAGAAGGGTACTATTGCGGACGGCTCTAATGCAGATGTTGCCTGCGATATGATCCACAGATATAAAGAAGACTTCGCTATCATGAAGATGATGGGAGTTAAAGCTTACAGATTCTCAGTAAGCTGGAGCAGACTCATTCCTGACGGAATCGGAGAAGTTAATAAAAAAGCAGTAGAGCTTTACAGAGATATGCTCATCTGCATGAAAGAAAACGGCATCAAGCCTTTCATAACTCTTTTCCACTGGGAGTATCCACTTGCTCTTGAGGAAAAGGGCGGCTGGGTTAATCCTGAAAGTCCTAAGTGGTTTGAAAGATATGCTCAGGTAGTAGGTGAAAGCTTTGCAGACCTTTGCGACGATTTCATTACATTTAATGAGCCCCAGTGTACTATTGGACTTGGCTATTTGAGGGGCTATCATGCACCTGGCAAGAAGCTTCCTGTTAAAGATACCTTATTTGCAGCACACAATCTTTTGAAGGCTCACGGCCTTGCTGTTAAGGCACTGCGAAAGCTTGCACCAAATGCTAGAGTTGGTTATGCTCCAACCTGCGGCGTAGCGCTTCCTGCTTCTAATAAGCCTGAAGATATCGAAGCTGCTAAGAAGAGATATTTCGGATTCGATGAAGATAAGGGCAACTGGGCATGGAATGTTACATGGTTCCTTGATCCTGTTATCTTTGGAAGATATCCTGAAGAAGGCATTGAGCTTTTTAAAGATGACTTATTCGAAATCACAGATGAAGATATGGAGCTTATAAATCAGCCTATCGACTTCATCGGCCATAACATATATAACGGCTATCCTGTAAGCGCAGGAGCAAATGGTGAGATAGTTTATGCAGATAGAGACAGAGGCTACAACCAGACTGCAATGACTTGGCCTGTTACTCCTGATGCTCTGTACTGGGGACCCAAGTTCCTCTATGAGAGATATAAAAAAGATATTCTTATTACAGAAAATGGTATGGCTGACTGCGATATACCTGCTCCTGACGGAGGCATTCACGACGGATCCAGGATCGCGTTCCTTGATCAGTATATAAGCAACCTCCAGAAGGCAGCAGATGAAGGCGCATCTATTATGGGATATTTCCATTGGTCATACTGCGATAACTTCGAGTGGGCTGATGGCTATACCAAGAGATTCGGCCTTGTATATGTAGACTATACAACTCAGAAGAGATCCATCAAGGACTCTGGCTTCTGGTTTAAGAAAGTCATGGAGACCAATGGCGCGAACCTTTCTATAAATAACAGCTGTAAAGAGCCTCTTTTCTTAGAACCACACTTTACTCACAATATCTGGGGCGGAACTAAGCTCAGAGACGTGTTCTGTTACGACGTAGAAGGCGACGATATAGGTGAGTGCTGGGGAATAGCAGCACATCCAAACGGAACTTCTGTTGTTAAAAATGGTAAGTTCAAAGGAATGGGACTTGATCAGCTTTATAAAGAGCATTCTGAACTCTTTGGCACAAAGAAAGACACTTTCCCGCTCCTTACAAAGATAATAGATGCAAAGTCTGATCTTAGTATTCAGGTTCACCCTGGCGATGAGTATGCAGCAAAGAATGAGAACGGCTCCCTTGGTAAAACAGAGTGCTGGTATGTTCTTGACTGCGATGATGACGCAAGCCTTGTTGTAGGTCACAACGCATCAACACGACAGGAACTTTCAGATATGATGGATCAGGGTAAGTGGGATGAGCTTATTAGAGAGGTTAAGATATCCAAAGGCGATTTCATCCAGATAGATCCTGGAACTGTTCATGCGATAAAGGGCGGAGTAGTAGTCCTTGAAACTCAGCAAAACAGTGACATCACATATAGACTCTATGACTATGACAGAATCTGGAATGGAATTAAGCGTGAGCTCCATGTAGATAAGTGCAAGGACGTTATTACAGTTCCCGCAACAGAAGTTGAGTCAACTATCATTCATGATACAGATGAGACTGAGGGCGTAAGGCTTCTTAATAGCTGTAAGTATTACAGTGTATCAAGAGTTAACGTAACATCTGGAGTAGAGATAGATGTAACAGATAAGTACATGCTCTTTAGCGTGATCGAAGGATATGGCCTTCTTGGAAGCCATCCGCTTAAGAAAGGAGATCACTTCATCCTTCCTGTAGGATATGGCAAGGCTAAGTTTACTGGTGAGATGAAGCTTATCATGTCCTGCGAATCATAAATAGATAATGCGAAATATATATAATAAAAATACAGTAGGCTTTGTGCCTACTGTATTTTTTATGTCACGGAAAAGGTCCTTTACGGAATCGTTTTATAAATCCCACCATAATAAGTTTCAATGGTTTCAACATTTATTATTTGTGAATAATCATATTCTTTGAAGTTATTGCGACTTAATTCAAATCGTTCTTGCTCACCATTTAAATATTCTACTGTAATATAAAATTTATTGCGGCCACTTGTAATTTGTTTTACTTCCTTTGCAATGACGGTGGCACTTTCAGCTGATATCTTAGGGCTGAAAAAAAAGACCACTACGAAATACGGATACAGTAATAAAAAGCAATGCGAGAGCAGTGTGGCAAATTTTGATTATAGTTCTGACTTTGAGAGGAATATTGTTGGTCCCCCAAAAAATGCGTCTAATCAAATCACCCATTAGGATTGTACCGATTGCTAATACAATAATAAGATAATTTTCGTATCCTAACGAGATTCTGGTAAAATTGCCCACACCAATATATATAACGTCTATCAAGTAATAAATCAGGGCAATATACGGCATCTTAAGTACGTAATTACCATTATTGTGACTTATGTGAGAATATATAAGTTCATCTCTCCAAATGACAATTCTCAATATGAAGTAAAAACCTAGAAAAATAATAAATACATTTTTGGCATAATCGGAAGTAACTTCGAACATTCTTAGAATAATAAAAAGTGCTGTGAGTACATCGATAGTAATTCTTGAAAACTTAATGTACTTTTCCACACGAGCAGAGGGCACTTTTAACTTCCATTCAGATAGCTTATTTTTTTCTTTTATATTTTTATCTATCGAATCTGATTTAGAATCATTTATTTTGGAATTCTGTTTTGAATAATTTAAAAGATCGTCGAAGTTAGTGGCTCTAGCTGAATCAAAAGTAATACTGGTGTTGTCATAGAATAATGTCAAAAAGTTATATCGCTTTTTTGAACGATTCCTACTGGCATATAGTGGCTTAAAATCCATGCCGTAACTTTTGATAATTGTTTTACCTTCAACTGTTTTATGAAAAATCTTTCTAATGACAAGATAATTATTCTTTATTTCTATTCGATTGTATAGATAAGTTAAGAAACATTGCCAGTAATTAATAATGAAGCCTAAAAAGGCCAAAGCAACTAAAAGAAATACAATTATTTCCCCCATATTTGCATTTATTTCAGATGAGAAAATCTGCTTAATAATTATTATTTGTGACCATATATAAAATATAGTGAAAGGTATCGTTACAAGTCCATAGCCAACCTTTGTGCCAAGTTTGTATTTTATAACAACTAATTCATTGTTAAGCATCGTTCAAATTACTCCAAGTTCTCTTATTCATCAAGTCCATGTTACCTATACATATCAGGGGGTATATTTTTATGTAATATTCAAATCTTAACATTTTAGGATATAGGATTAAAGGTAAGGCTTGGCTTGCATGTGTGATCGTTATAAAATTTTCTATTACAAGTAAAATATTTCTATTTATAACAACCTGTTTATGTCAAGTGAGTACAGTATAGTTGGGAATGTGGTTTGAAAATAGAAAAATTTATCGCTGAATATGAAAATATTGATGGTGTAAATCTGCAAGGGATAGCGATAATAATTAGTAAGTCCTGCTTGGAATAATAGCCAAGCAGGGCTTTCATCATACCTGTGATAAACTTGCAATAATTAGTGATGGAAGAATCTCATTCCTGTAAATGCCATAACCATATCGTGTCTGTTAGCTGCTTCGATAACGTTGTCATCTCTTACAGATCCGCCTGGCTGTGCAACGTACTTAACACCGCTTCTGTATGCACGCTCGATGTTATCACCAAATGGGAAAAATGCATCTGAACCAAGTGCTACATCTGTGTTCTTGGAAAGCCACTCTCTCTTTTCCTCAGCTGTGAATACTTCAGGCTTGGTCTTGAAGATGTTCTGCCACTTGCCTTCTGCAAGAACGTCCATATAATCCTCACCGATGTAAAGATCTATAGCGTTATCCCTGTCTGCTCTTCTGATAGAATCAAGGAAAGGAAGCTCCAGAACCTTTGGACACTGACGAAGGAACCAGTTGTCTGCCTTGTTACCAGCAAGTCTTGTGCAGTGGATACGTGACTGCTGTCCAGCACCGATACCGATTGCCTGTCCGCCCTTAACGTAGCATACAGAGTTAGACTGTGTATATTTAAGAGTTATAAGAGAGATGATAAGGTCGATTCTAGCCTGCTCAGGAAGCTCCTTGTTATCTGTAACGATGTTAGAAAGCATATCGTCACCGATCTCGATGAAGTTGTGTCCCTGCTCGAATGTTACGCCGAATACCTGCTTCTTCTCAAGCTGTGCTGGTACATAAGAAGGATCGATCTTGATAACTGCGTAGTTACCGTTCTTCTTAGCCTTAAGTACTTCAAGAGCGTCATCATCATAGTCAGGAGCGATGATACCGTCTGAAACTTCTCTCTTGATAAGCTTTGCTGTTGCAAGGTCGCACTTATCCGAAAGGGAGATGAAATCACCAAAAGATGACATTCTGTCAGCGCCTCTTGCTCTTGCATATGCAGAAGCAATAGGAGTAAGCTCGCCCATGTCCTCTACCCAGTAGATTTTTTTCTCAATATCAGTAAGAGGAAGTCCTACTGCAGCGCCTGCCGGTGATACGTGCTTGAAGGATGTTGCTGCAGGAAGACCTGTAGCCTTCTTGAGCTCAGAAACTAGCTGCCAGCCATTGAATGCATCAAGGAGATTGATGTATCCAGGCTTTCCGTTAAGAACCTCGATCGGAAGATCTGTGCCATCCTCCATGAATACTCTTGATGGCTTCTGGTTAGGGTTGCATCCATATTTTAACTGTAATTCTTTCATATTCTATCCCTTCTGGCACTTTCCTGTGCCGTCAATTCATACACAGATAATTAGTTCATCCAATTCATGCAATTATTTATTCTTGTTAACGATTCGTGTCTCGTACTCGCCAGTTGCGATGTTGATGAATCTTGTAAAAAGAGATACCTTGTTATCTTCGTTAAGAGCATTCCAAACATTCTCTGTAAATGTGTCGATGTCGCCTTCAATGTTTACGAGTGTAGGCTCGCCTTCATAACTTGGAAGAGGGTTGCCATCGCCCATATATGTGTGGATAAAATAGCCTTCACCGGCCTTTGGATTTTCGTAAGAATATGTGAATCTTTGGCAGTTTGATGGATCACCGTGATCGCTCTTAAGGATAGAAAGCGCGTAGTCATACTTGCCTGTGATCACGTGCATAAGACCGGAAATGCGAGGTGTGTAGTTTGGAGCATCAGGCTCAAACTCACGGCTTCTAAGAGACTCTTCAAAAGTCTTGCCTGTTGAAAGACCATCATAGATAGTATCTGTCTGATCACCGTTAGTTACGATTGTGTGGAAACCGTATGTTCTAACTGGTGCATAGATGATAAGGCTTGGATCTTCCATCTTGGAAGGATCGAATGCCTGAGTGCGGATACCTGTTCCGTCTGTTACGAATACGCGGTTACGGCTGTTAACGCTGCGGCCCATGATGAAATATGCGCAAACTGCATACTTGCCATCAGCACTTGTGCCAATAACGATGCCACGTCCGGGATAAGAGTTGCCTGAAAGTTCTTTCTGTAAATCTGTCATGATAGACCTCTTTGTGCGAGTGAAAAGAGTTTGAATCGCAGCCTGCATAGCTCGCATGTACAAGCCGCGCGAGTGAATATACTTCACTCTTCTCCGGTTTACGAATGCAATCTGCGGGATTTAGATAATAGAAAAACCGCCTGAGCATCCTAATTACAGGTTGCCCAGGCGGTCGACATAATCAAAAACTAAGACTGTACTCCCCATGGCTTTTGCGCCATTTTATTCCGCCAGTTGTACAGCACCTCAAATATACACGATTGGATAAAAAAGTGCAAGGTGTTTTTACAAATTTAACATGGAAGTTTTAGTTTAGTTTTGGAATCATTTTTTGTTAATGACTAAAACTTCCCAGATGAAAAAGAGAATCAAATTCTAATGTAGGATGTTTTTGTAGTTTAAAAACTTATAGAAAACTCTGGCTAATTACATATGTCATATTTCAAGCTGCCTTATCTCCACTATTATTGCTGTTACTATTTTCTTTCTTCATTTTGATAATTCCAATCAAAAGAATTATTGCTGAACATATAGTAATTGCAATAACAAATAATTCATGTTGCGTAAATGGAGGAGTATATGTATATCTAAATATGCCTGAAGTATCATTAGATATCGTAAATATACCGTAAAAAAGACCAATTGCTCCTAAGATAATTTCGATTAGTGATGACAAACTTTTGTTACTCATATAGTTTTCCTCCATAATTCTACAAGAATTGTAAATACTGATCAATCAAGCTTATATGTCAATCAATTTACGAAAAAATAATGTTTACAGTTTCTATATACGCGAATTTTGAGCAGTAATGTAGCAAATAACTATACTTATATCAAAAATCAAAAACATCAAAATCGCATTATAATTACAAAATCACAAATCACATTCGATTTCATATGATGCATTGACTGT
>CAMVNV010000010.1 GCA_947168935.1 uncultured Butyrivibrio sp.
ACTGATGTTAGGATAGATCTCGCTATAAGAGCCTTCAAGGTATGTGTTGGCAACATAGAAGTTTCCACCATGTCCAGGACCTGATAATAAGATCATATCAAGGTCATATCTCTTGATAGCACGATTGAGGTGTACATAAACAAAGTTCTGTCCAGGTACTGTTCCCCAGTGACCAACAATTTTCTTCTTGATCATATCCATTGTTAATGGCTTCTTAAGAAGAGGATTTTCTAACAAATAGAGCTGGCCAGCTGAAAGATAATTGGCTGCACGCCAGTAGGCGTTCATTTTAGTGAGTAGCTCGTCTGTGATAGGTCCTTTTTCTTCACAGACAGTTGTCTTAACGTCTTCCATTTCTTCTCCTTTATTACTTGTGAATCACGATAAACGGCTTAAAAATAAGCCATTCACCTTACTACTATTCGTGTTAAAAAATTAACACGAACACGATAATATAACATTGCGAAAAAAAATACAATAGCAAACTAAAATATTTTAATTAGCGCTAAAAACATAGCAATTTGTAAAAAAAATATAGCAAGTTTTAAGTATATTTTCACAAAGAAAAGTTATATCATATTTAGCTGCTTTTTTAAGGGGAAATTTGTAGGATTCAGAGCAAAACTTAATAAGAATTGAACAAGATATGATAAGAATGATATCACAATCCTATGATATTGTAAACTTGCAGTGGCGATATTTACGCCACTTTGTTTACCACCTTCTAAAATATTTGATTATATGGTAAAAGAGATTTCTTCGTATATGTAACTCTCCCCATTTTTGTGTTTAGAACTATTTTACATATACGGAGATCGCTTTTCGAAAAGTTGTTGCAAGAACTGCCGAATTCATAATAAGGGTAGTATCTGCGTTTGGAATATGAGGTTATATATGAGCGATAAGTTACAACACAGAAAAGGTTCCGTTAATATTCTTTTCACAGATGAAAGTGGAAATCCCCTTGCAGGCAAAGATATTAAGATAAGACAGACAGGTCATGAGTTCTTATTTGGATGCGGCGCATTTGATGTTCTGCCTCTTACAGCCCCTGAAGGTGGCCCGAACCTTGCTATGTACGAAGGCGACAGAGCTAAGTTCAAAGAGATGTTCCAGGATAGAATGAACAAGTGGACTGACGTTTTTAACTTTGGAACACTTCCTTTTTACTGGGGAGGATATGAACCTGTTGAAGGTCAGATCCAGTATGACAGCAGAATGAATGCTGCTAAGTACCTTAAAGAGCATGGAGCTAAGGTTAAGGGACATCCTCTTTGCTGGCATACAGTTTGCGCTGACTGGCTCATGAATTATGATAATGCAACTATTCTTCAGAAGCAGCTCGACAGGATCAACCGTGATGTAACTGCTTTTAAAGGAACTATCGATATCTGGGATGTTATCAATGAAGTTGTTATCATGCCGGTGTTTGATAAATATGACAATGCTATTACAAGAATCTGTAAGGATATAGGAAGAGTCCGTCTTATTAAAGAGGTATTTGAAGCTGCCAAGGCTGCTAATCCTGATGCAACACTTCTTATCAATGATTTCAACCTTTCAGAAAGCTATAGAATACTTATCGACGGATGCTTAAATGCAGGCGTTCCGATCTCTGCTATCGGAATCCAGACACACCAGCATCAGGGATATATGGGCAAAGAGAAGCTTGAGGATATTCTTGAAAGATTCTCATTCTTCGGACTTCCTCTTCATTTTACAGAGAATACTCTCGTATCCGGACACCTTATGCCACCTGATATCGTGGATCTTAACGACTACCAGGTTGATGAATGGCCTACAACTCCTGAAGGAGAAGAGCGCCAGAAGAAGGAATGGTCCGAGATGTATCACATGCTCTTCGAGCATCCTTTGGTTGAAGCTGTAACAGGCTGGGATCTTGCAGACGGAGCATGGCTTGGAGCTCCAAGCGGACTTTTGAGAAAAGATGGTACACCAAAGCCTTCATATCTCGAGATCAAGAGACTTATCAAGGAAGAGTGGAGTACAGAATATACAGTACATACTGATGAAAATGGAAGAGCGCAGATTGAAGGCTTCAGAGGCGAATATGTTGCTGAAGAAGGAACTTCAAGCGCAGCATTTACCATTTCAAAGAGCAGCACAGAAGAAAAGCTTGTGCTTGCTAACTAAATTAGCTGTTTCCTTAAAATTTCAATAAATACTTCAAAAACCAAAAGCGAGTAGGCTTCATGTCTGCTCGCTTTTGGTTTTTGATGAAGATTATTTGATTGTGAAAACATTTGATAATGATTATACCAATCGTTAGATTATCAAACAGTGAGACTAATATAATAGCGTTGATTCCAAATATCTTACCAGTGATTCTATAGCTTCTTTGTTTTGCTTAAAGAATATCTTTGAATCCACCTTTTCAATATTTAAAAGGTTTTGATCAAACAGGGAAGAAGTGTGGTGAGATATTGTAGCTGTAGTAAGGTTAAGCTTTTCTGCAAGCTGAGCACCATAATAGGCCTCGTTTTTAGTAAGTTCCAGTATCTCCAGTTTGCTCTTATCAGATAACAGCTTTAATATTGCAAGTGCCTTGTCCTTGTTGAGCGTTTTCTTATTATTAATTATTGAATCAAAGGAAAGATTATCATTATATATTGCACCGACTAATGCTTTGGGTATTGCGTTTTCTACCGCATCACCCTTAAGGCCGAAGCTTATATTGGAACATATCATATATGATATATAAATATTGCAGTCTTCCGAAAAACTTACTTCGGCGTTATCTGATGATAGCATAGACATGAAAAATCTGATGAAATCCTTATCTCCAACAACCTTCTTGGTATAAGCGATAGCATTTTTTCCAAATTCTTCAAGCTTCTTTTCGTGCCTTTTAATGACCTTTGCAGCTCTGGTAAGAAGAGGAAATAGCTTTTCAAAATGTTCATTTTTGTGAATGTAGAAGTGTTGAAGCTTTAACTTGTCACTGTCTGATATATCAGTTTCATATATTGCATCAAAGATATCCGATGGTGTAATATCCTTGTCATCATCTATTTCTGAGGTATGAGAACCGAAGCTTTTGACCATCTGATAGAAATACTTATTGTATCTGTCATCTGATATATCTTTTAGCTTTGTCTGATATTCTTTTACAGAAATAGTGTCTGATTCATCAAAAGCAGATGAGAATCCGTCATTTACCAAAAGTATATTTGCATAAGATCTGATATAGTCATCTTTTCCAAAAAAGTAGCTCCTAATGAGGTCCATATCTTCTGCAAATTCAGCTCTTGCGTCGTTTTCTATACTGCTAAGCTCTTCCACAAGCTCAGCTTCATATGGGCCTGGATTAATTCCATATTTTGCAGCGTTTGTGTTCATGAAGTTACTGATAAAAGGAGCCTCATGAGAAACAATGTTCAAAAGAGAAAGGCTTTCTGAGGCATATCTGATCTTGTAAGTATAGTTATTCATTAGGACTCCTTCGTATAAGATTTATCATATGCAAATCACAAAACAGGCCATAGGAGCGTGTTTTGTGACTTGAATGAATTTTTATAGCTTATAATTATAGTTTTTTTTATGACAGGTCAGGCAATCTCAGGGTTTGATGCACCAGTTTCTGTCGCCTGAGCCTTCTTGGTTTTCTGCTCCTGCTCAGCTTCGTCGATTGCTTTAGATCCTGAAGCCATCATGTATACACCAAACATTGCAGCTATAATTCCTGCGATTATCAAAATAGTCTGTGTTGATGTAAATTTTACCACAATTCCGATGATAAAGGCAGCTACCGGTGTGATAGCACATGAAATTGCGCTGCCAATTCCAGATACTCTTGCAAGGTAAGACTTATCAATAACATTGAACATTTCAACGCTTACATACATGTTGCCAAGTGCAACTCCAAAACCAAGAGCTGCTGACAAAAGGGTAAGTACGATGGCTGCGCCATACTTTGTATCATATAAAGGCTGCGCAGCAACAAGGCCTATATAGAAAACTACTATAAGAGCTATCATCATTATAATAGAAACCTTGCCTGACAGGAATTTTCTGACATAAGGGAAAAGAAGTGATCCCAGTAGTGTAGTGATGGTTATGGTAAGGCCAAGGATTGATAAGAGCTCAGGGCCACCTTTTAATACTTCAGTCATGATAGGAGTCTGAAGACTGTTAATAGGAACCAGTATGCCATTTAAAAACAGAGCTACAAAAGCAAATACTACAAGAATCTTTTTGGTCTTACAGTATACAAAGCCGTCTTTGAGCTCGTGCAAATATGCTGAAACACTGGAAGTTGACTCTTTATTAAATGTTTCAGCAGGAAGCTTCATCCATGCGATGAAGAGTGCTGATAAAATAAATGTCACCATATCAAGGTAGATAGCACCTGAACTTCCGATAAGTGCGATGATGGCAGCTGCCATACCTGTTCCAACAAGTTCAGTAATAGAAGATATGGAAGTGTTAAGGGAGATAGCTTCGTTGTAAGACTCCTTATCAACGATCATAGGGAACATTGCTGTGCCTGCAGGTGAACGGAAGGCTTCTGCTGTAGATATCACAAGGCTTAAAAGTGCGATGAGAGGAGCACTTAAAAATCCCATCATAAGACCTGTGGCCATGATACCAACGCAGACAGCACGGATAAGGTCGGTAATGATCATAATGCTTTTTTTACTATGATTCTCAACCCATGGGCCTACGAGAGGTGTAACAAAGATAGTGGGAAGACGATTGATAGCGTAGATTATAGCAGACCAGGCAGCCTGACCTGTAAGCTCATATACGATCCATGAAGAAGCAATGGCATCTACCGAATCTCCAAAACGGTTAACAATAGTTGAAGCAAGATCTTTACAATAGTTTGGGTTTTTGAATAGCTTTCCATATTTGGTACTCATACTGCATTCTCCTTGGTGTTAGGTTATTGTTTTACGATGATTTGATGTAAATGTTAGATGAATGTCTAACATATCTTTCATTGTTATCATACATACGTGTTAGATGAACGTCAAGTACCAAATTAGATAATGATAAAAACGCCATGGTACATATTAATAATGATCAACTTGAAAGGCCATTTGATGATATATATGACCTTATAGTAATATAAAGGAGGTGTTTGGAAAGTAAGGAGGACAAGTATGAAAAGCTATAAGATCAAAGAAAAACTTGAATCTATCGAACTTAAATCATATAAAAATCTCGATTTCCAATATGTAGTAATCATGACAAGCGAAGAATGGAAAGAGCGCGGAACTGATTTTGATATGGGTATTGAATGGGATATCTTTTTCAGAACGGGCAGTAGTACCAGAGCTGAAGTCAACTACGACTCTATTACAGGTAAGTTTTCTATATTAGACAGGCATGATATGCCTAATAAGTCAGGCGAATTTACCTTTTCCCTCGATGAAAAAGGTATTATCTTTGTGGATGATCAGGGGCTTGCAGGAGAGATCGTTGACAGAATAGCAAAGGGCAAAAAACTCTTTAATCCATGTCTTGAAAGATTCCTGTATGATTTCCTGGAACAGATTATTTATAACGATGCGGATCTTCTTGCATCATATGACAGGACTCTTGATGAAATAGAAAAGCAGATATTTGCCGGAAAGACAGACGATGTACTTCAAAGAATCGCTGATATCAGAAATCATCTTCGAGACCTTAAGATACACTATTTGGAGCTTATGGATGTCTGCCAGGAATTTGAAGAAAATGAGAATGAATTCTTCATGGCAAGCAACGAAAGATATTTCCACCTTGTAAACCAGAGAATCCAGAGACTTTATGAAAGGGTTACTTCGCTTGTAGAATTCACTATCCAGCTTCGCGAATTCTGCCAGTCCAAGACAGATGAAAAGCAGAACAGTAACCTTGCTTATCTGACAGTTATCTCAAGTATATTCATGCCTCTGACCCTTATTGTTGGCTGGTACGGAATGAACTTTAAGTACATGCCGGAGCTTGACGAGAAGTGGGCGTATCCATTTACTGGTATAGTGTGCGTTCTCATCGTGGTAGTCAGCATTGCCTTCTTTAAGAAAAAGAAACTTCTGTAATTAAAAATATCATCAGTAGTGATCTTGAGATATTTAAAACTTGTATAAGTCACATAATTACATTGCTTTTGAAAAAATGGCGCAGGAAACGTGGAAACTGCGCTATTTTTTATGGTAATAATTGGGCAGATAATAGCACAAGGTGACATTGTTTTAAGGGTATAGATATCGGAAAATATTGCGTGGTACAAAGAAATGCGTAGAATGTCGACAGAAAATGGAAAGGACATAAAATGGCTGCAAACAAGATTACCAGAACATCAAGAGAACATCCTCAGGAAATTAATAGTAAAGAATACAGATATGATGAATTTAAAAACGGCACTCCATTTGAGGGCAAAAAGAAAAGACTCCCTGCTATGGGCTGGAATAGCTGGAATGCATTTGGAAGCGGCAATACAGAAGCGCTGACCAAGGCAATGGCTGATAAATTCATTGAGCTTGAGCTGGACAAGGCAGGATATGAGTATCTTGTACTTGATGATGGCTGCTATAACTCTGAAAGAGTAGATGGAAAGCTTACAAATGAGCCCCTTAAGTTCCCGAGCGGATTTAAGGCACTTGCAGATTATATCCATGCTAAAGGCCTTAAGTTTGGTATGTACAACGATATAGGAACCAACCTCTGTGCAGGATCAGCAGTTGGAACCTGCGGCTTTGAAGATGTAGACGCAGTAAGCTATACAGACTGGGATATAGATTTCCTTAAGGTAGATAACTGCTACTATCTGTGGGATAATGCAACTTTTTCTGCAGGAGAGAATGCAAGATTTACATATGCTCCAAGCATTAAGGAAGTTAAGCTCGTAGGCGAAGATGGAAAAGAGCTTGTATTTAATGCTGTAGCAGACGGAGTAGTTACAGGAAGACATGCTGTAGTAAAAGAAAACTATGTTACTAATATAGGTACTTTTGATGGAACTAATATAGGTAACACACCTGTTGGTGACCAGAGTAGTGAGCTTACATTTGATCTTAAAAACGCCTCTGAAGGCACCTATAAGCTGTATGTAACCTATGCTACAGGTAAAGAAGTTGGTGTAGGCCAGTGGCTTCAGGTTGCAGTATCAGATGGAAGTAAATCTGACTTCTTTTTTGACAACCTTGTAGAAAGCACTGAAGGTACAGAAGACTTTAAGGAAAACTATGTATGTGATGTAACTGTAAAAAGCGATGATACAGTTCTTAGACTTATGAATCACAGACGTCAGGAAAATACTCTTTGCTCCTACGCTGCAATGTACAACTCCTTAAAAGAAGCTGATCCTAACAAGGATATACTTCTTTCAATCTGCGAATGGGGTAAGACAATGCCTGGCGACTGGGGATACAAAGTTGGAGATTCCTGGAGAATCTTAAATGACATCACCTTCCAGGTAGGAAGAGACGGGGACCCTGGAAGAGGATACTGGGAAGCAGACGGAACCTGCAGCATAACCTCACAGTATGACAAATGCGTCATAATGGACGAGTTCGCAAGCTTAGAGCGAGGCTGGAACGACCCGGATATGATGGTTATTGGAATGGGAGATGTAGATGAGACTATGGCTAAGACTCATTTTGCCATGTGGTCTATGATGAACTCACCCCTTATGCTTGGCATGGACCTTAGAAAAGTTGAAAAGGGCGACTATATCTGGAACATAATAACCAACAAAGATATCATTGCCTTAAATCAGGACAAGCTCGGCGTTCAGGCAAAGCGTGTATGGTCTAGCCTTGCTGATAAGGATGCTGACAAGGTATACCTCATGGATCATAACAGAGTAGATATCCTCGCTAAGCCTCTTGAAAATGGTGATATCGCAGTAACATTTATTAACCTTGCTGGAGAAGATGTTACTAATAAGATAGAAATCAGTCTTGATAATATACTTGAGTATATTGAAAACAAGATGGCAGATGCTGAAAGCTTTAAAGGTGCGCAGACTTATCAGATCAAAGACCTCTGGACAGGAGAAGAGAGAAGCCTTTCAGGTAAGGTTATTGCTGTAGATGAGCTTAAGGCACATGACAACGTGACTTTTAGAGTATCTCCAATTAGATAACATCTTGAACTAGATTACAGAAACGAATAATTTCTGCGTTTTTGGTAATGCTGAATATTGCTATAGCATTAAAGCCCTTCGGTCAAAACGAAGGGCTTTGTTTACGGCAATAAAAATTTTGCTGAGCCAAAAATGCTTTTTATCGGGTAAAAAAAGCTTTTTGTCAGATTTTGTAGAGTAGGGATTTACATATAGATACAATATACATTAGTTAACTAGGCTGTTTTGGGAAAAGCGGCCATTTGGGAGGATGATATGAAGAAAAAGGTTATTGCATTATTCTTAGCAGCTACATGCGTGATGGGCGGTTGTGGCAATCTGGATCTGGGTCTTAAAGAAGAGTCTTCTGAAGATAATACATCAGAAGTATCTGAAGTGAGTAATGAATCAGATACGTCAAAAGATGATGCAGAAGATGAAGCCAAAGAAAGCGATATAGAAGCTTCAAATGAAGATGAGGAAGATACCAAAGCTGTCGAAACTGATGATACTGATGAAGCAATGGAAGATAGTATCCAAGTTGATTATAGAGTCATCTATTTATACGAAGAGGAGGTTGATTCTGTACCGGTGAGCATTGTTAAGACAGGTGCTTTCGACGATGGAGACGTATACTCATACGATATAGTTTATGATGAGGATGTCATCGTCGATTATCACGGGGATCTCGACAGATTACACATAGGAACGTTCCTGTTCAAGGAAGATGAGATTTATTTGATAACTGATACTAAAGATGATCATGACGAACAGGATTTTTATGATTATGGAGTATTAGTTTACTCGGAAGAAGATTATAGCGATGAAAGATCCGGCTACAAGATAAATCTTCATAATGATGGTTATTTATGCAGATGCAGCTATTACGATACTATAAGTGAGTCAGGTGGAACAGGCTACTATGCAGAGTATGTATTTAACAGCGATAAGGTGCTTACTTACTATAGATCCGGATATGGAGCAGAAGCTGAGCCTATTGAGATAACTACAAATACTTATGAGGATATTGAAAATTATCTTTCCAAGGCTAATGAGTCTGAACTTACCAAAGAAGATGTTACTATAACCTACAATGGCTTTGATATTGGCCCTGATACAAGCTATCAGGAAATAATTAATGCACTATCTTATCCTGAAAATTTTGAAGATACCAATAATGGCTTTATTTCAGCGCAGGAGGGATATAGATGGCAGCTTGCTTATCCTGATGCTTTAGATTATAGCAGTGATTATGAAGTTAGAATTGTATGTGTAAGCCCATCAATGGAATTTGAAGGCTCGGACACATATATGGATTTTATTTATTTGGGTATACCGACCAGAAGAGATATTTCAGAATATGATTCAATCTACAGTCTGATAGATGCATATGGAGCGCCTGATGATATTAGAGAGGGATCCTGGTCAGGATACACTGACATAGTTTATGAATTTGAAGGCCATGAACTTACGTTTACAGTTGCTGAAGACAGCACCATTGTGTTTATTATAATCGATTTTGCTGGCTGATTGGGGCTAAAGCCGTGATCGCTGAAGGGGGAGTATATGAAGAAAGTTAAATTAGCTATGATGTTTTGCAATGATAAAAGGGGAAATGAAATATGAAAACATTAAAGAAAGCAGTAAAATCTATCATTGATAATTTGCTCCTTTTCACAGTGATCGCTGGCATCGTCTTTTATTTTTCTTCCCTTATATTACATGACTTCGGTCTGCAATATAGATTTGGGATCAAAAGGATGGCTATAATTCTTTTTGTCTTGTTCGCATTTTTGGGGATGATTCAGGTTATTTACCATTTAAAAAGACTTCGAAGTCGCATATTATTAACAGTTGCCACTATAGTTACCATTATCGGATTATTTCCCTTTTGGATGTTTTGGGGAATTGCGTATATGGATACTACGGAAGAAATCGTTGTGAGAAATGATAAGACGATGGTAGCAAGAGATGAATCAGAATTGTTCGGAGGCCCATCCATATTTTACTATGAATATGATAATGCCATAGTTTGTGGCAAGGAAGCTGTTTATAAAGAAAATCATAATATAGGTAATCCGTTTAATCCAAAAGAGTATTATTTGCTTGCGTGCAAATCTGAAGAAGGCAATCTGGAAAATGAAAATCGATACACCTGGCATGACTTTTTTACTATCTTTTCTGATAAATATGAATACCAGGTGCAGGAGTTTTTTGATGAAAAGGTCAAGACAGTTGATGTGAAGCTTTCGCTGCTTGATGCTTGCAATGAGTACAGTATTTACTCGATGGACATAAGTTATGACGATGTTTCTGAAAGATACTTAAATGGATCTATAGACAGATATAATATCGGTAAGTTCATGATATACGATGATAGTATATATCTTTTGTATGATTATCAGGGTGACACGGTTCCTTCAAAAGATGATTTCCTGGAAAAAGGAATAAGATTTGAAGGCGGCGAAGATCATGAAAGAAATATTGACGGGATCATAGTTACATATAATTATAGTGGCGAGTGGACTATAACCGACACAAGACAGCAAATGGATTATCACGTGGAATATGGATGGTCCTACCATGAAGGACTTACCTACTTCAGATCCTGGTACGGCGATGACAATGCAGTGATAGAAATAACCAGAAAGGCTAAGTAAATATAACTATGCATAAATTGAAAGTGCTAATAT
Organism: uncultured Butyrivibrio sp.; assembly: GCA_947168935.1. Lineage (GTDB taxonomy): Bacteria > Bacillota > Clostridia > Lachnospirales > Lachnospiraceae > Butyrivibrio. Next base: position 10,768 of record CAMVNV010000010.1, read on the forward strand.
GTTATTCATTGATCAGCACATTCCTGTTTACAGGCTGTGCGAATATAGATCTGTCTAAGGAAGACAAGGATCCAGAAGCTTTTGATGATGAGACTATTGAAAATTCAGAAGAGGATAGTATGCCAGAATCAGCATCCGATGCTTCCACGGAAGATGAGACAATAGCTAATACGGAAGAAGACATGGATGAAACTGAAAATGATTCTGAAGAATTATCTGAGGAAGCTGATCAATTAGGTGAAATGAAATATCTTGATCTGTCCGCCACCTATGATCCTGAAGATGAAGAATCATTTCTTAACGGGATCAGAACAGTAGTTAACAGTGCCCAGGAAGAGGAAGAGTTCTTATCCTTCTTTGTACCTGATAATACAGAATTAGAAATGGTAGAGGATTCAAGTATAAGGATTTTCCTTGGAACAAATGACAACGAATGTATTTTCGCTGCGTTTATCAGTTACTCTGATATTTCATCTTTCAATTACGATGATATTGATGAAGAATACCCTAAAATGGCGTATGCTTGCAAGTATAAAGTGGATGACGCTACACTTGAAGCTACATTTGATGCATCCGTAAAGGGCGATGAAGTATTTGATGCTATCTATGATCCTTCTGGCGACGGAGAATATGAGTTGATCAATTGCCTAAAACCTCTCCTTGATTATCAGGAAAAAACATATATAGAAAACGATGAAGGTCAAGTGGTCAAAGTCGAATACACATCGGATCAATATGAATATGGAACTTATAATAGTTCAGGAGAAGTTTTTTTGGATGAAAAAGGAAGACCTTTATATAGAGACTACTATGTAACAAGTGGAAGCAGATTTTCCTATTATCTATATAATGAAGACGATGAGCTGGTGCAGATCTTTGATTTTGGAGGCATGGCATATAAAGGACTGGATAGTAATCCGGATATTGAGATAGGCATTTTGTTTGATATATATCTTTTTGAAAGGTAAAAATGTTTATGCCAATACCCCTGTTATGTCATAAACACAGGTATCATGGATAAAGGATTCAGTATGAATATGCATAATTTTCATACCAAAATTAGTGCCGCGAGCTCTATCAATTTGAACCATTAGCTACTTTGCTCGTGACATAAGATTAAATTAGGGATAAGAATATGAAAGCAACAGTCAGAGAATTTACTCTTGCCATCATGAAAGATGATCACATCGGCGGCGATATGATGACAGATGATGAACTCTTTAAAGAAGCTTATACAATGAAAGTCATCGACAACCAGGATTATCTCCATCCTGACGATTACATTACAAGAAAGGCAGCAGCTAGAATAATACATCACACGCTGCTATATCTTTTGGATGAATTAGATGTAAGTGATATACGGCCTGCAAACGTACTTGTAGACCTTTATGACTGCAGAACCTGTGTTCTTCACATTGCACAGGTTTATTGTAAAGGAATCATGGAATCCAGGAAGATTATGGATGATACTTCTGGCAAGACATATGAAATCTTTGATATGAACTCCGGAATTGAACATGAAGAAATGAAAAAGATCTTATCAAAAATATGGGAGAGATAGATTTGTATGAAAAAGAGATTATTAGTATTGCTATTGATATCAGCTACGGTTATGTCTGCATGTGGCGATAAAGATAATATAGGTGATAGTAGCCCAGACGATAAGTCTGACGCAGAATATGCATCACAGGTACAGACCCTTTATGACAACAGGCAGACCTGGGAATTTACAGATGGATGTTATAAGATTCCCGGTGGCGATACAATTGACTTCGATGAATATGGATATGCTGTAACAGACCTTGATAATGACAGCAATATTGAGATTTTCGCATCAGGTTTTGCCGGAAGCGGCAGATTTTCTACAAGCCTTGTCTATGAATATGACGATGAAAAAGGCGTTATCATGTGGGATACCTCAAATCTTGCCTATAATGATTCAGAACCTGATTTCATCACAAAAATTTTGACAAATGATCCTAAACTTGACGGTAAATTACTATTAGCTGGCTTTGAATCAGAAGATAATGATGGCCTGTATCTTGTCGCTGATTACGAAGTATACGGAGCTACAGGCGGTAAAACCAGTTATCTTAAGCTATCTGTAAATGATAATGCCATTACTTCAGAGCTTATTTCTTCTGAAACAACTGAATATACAACTGTGAAGTATGCAGATGAAGATGGAAATGATGTTTCCTTCGATTCTTTTACCGGACTTATCAGAATGGCATTCTATAACTGTGATGAGAGTTTTAAATCTAGTAATATATTCAAAGAAGTGACCCTTGATAATATTCAGGATTCATACGATTCTATTGCGGATGAAACTAGTCTTCATCTGGAAGAGTTAATACCTGAAAACTCTGCTTCAGAGTTAAACGAAGCTGTATCGGACGACATCGAAATAACTGTATGCGATTCAGTGCTTGATTACAGCGATATTGATGAAGAATCCAGGCAGCTTTACAGAGACTTTTTAGCAGGAAATGCTACAGCTATCTATAAGGATCAGGAATCTGATACTTCTGAAAATAAGATTTTCAAAAGCTCCTTAAAACAAGGAAACAGCTATTCTTTTGATGAGTTAAAAGAAGTATATTTAAATGAAAATGAGAACTCAGAATATGTAAAAACAATTTGCACATATATAGATTGTGGTCTTGACGGAGAATATGAGCTTTTCGTTCAAAACGAATATTCCATGTATTGTTTTACTAAATATGTTCTCAAAAACATAGATGGCGAGCTATATATATGCTTTACTGGAGATTCCAGAGAGCATAAATGGAATGAAATGCTTGAAAATGGCTACTACAGCTATACCTGGAATATAGACGGATTAAACCATTGGGGAAGCTGCTATTACATAGATGCCAACGGTGATTGTCATTACCTTTATTCGCAAGGTTTTGGTGGATGCAGCAGAAGCTACGGAGATGAAACACTAATAGTAAGCCTCCCCGATGATGTTTACGGGGAGTTTGATGAAATTGGAAACATCGAATATTCAACATATTCCTTCTCTGATAGCTATTCTGCGCCTCATTATATGTATGACCTTATTTTGTTTGATCCAGATGGCGAAGAAATTGAAAGAAACGATGAATCGGAAGATTTATATAACCGAGTTGAAGAACTGTACGAAGCATGTAGTAATACAATTGTGTCAGAAGAAGAGGCTGAAGAATCAATGAGAAACGCTAGACAGGCAGTAGGTTTAACAGATGAGATCTACGAAGCCGAAGTCGGTTTCTATGAGTAATACTAATAGACATAAAGCATAATCGTGTATAGACATCATGATAATAGCACAAGGAGGCACAAATATGCTTGGAAGAACACATTTTTTTGTAGGAATAGCTACTGCACTTATAGCCTTAAGACCGGAATCATTACCTGTTGTAGTAGCAGGAACCGGAGCTGCAGCTATAGGAGGAGTAATAAGTGACATTGATTCAGGAACATCTACAGCCCATAAGGAAGCTGACAAGATAGTTGTAGCGGCTTCACTGGCTTTGGGAGCTGTGATCATAATAGAGTACAATTTTCATATTGGTATATACAAAAGACTTCTTGCTGATAGTAACCTCTATCGGATCATGACAGGGAGCCTCGCTTTTATTTTGCTATGTGTATTTGGGATGAGGCAGCCTCACAGATCATTTATGCATTCGCTACTTGCACTTTTTTTATTATCATCATGTGTAGGAATAATATTCCCTGAAGTAACGCCGTATTTCACAATTGGCTATGCATCACATCTGATAATAGATCTTCTTAACAGAAAGCGTGAAAAGATATTCTGGCCCATGAAAAAAGGATATAGCTTCAACCTTTGCTCATCCAAAGGGTATGTAAATAAGATGATGATGATTGCCGGAATATTAATATCAGCGATATACATTTCAACACTTCCATATGTGCAGGAGGCGTATGCTGCCATGCTGGCTGTACTAAGCCTGAATTAATTCTTTGGTTTGTTTTTGGTTTTGGGAAGAAAGTTAGAAAAGGAAAAATGAAGCGTAGTTGCAAGAACTTATAAGTCATCGCAATGCCGCTTCATTTTGTTACCCGAAAACGTAGAGAGCCCCGTCCTCGCCCCTATTCATTTGGGGAGTATTTGAAGGTAAATGTGTTTTTTCTGGCATTTTAGGCATTTGTTCTTTGCGCCAGATGGACGAACATCTTTACTTTTCGTCTATCTGGCGCAGAGCTAAGAACAAATGCCAAAATGCCCTAGAAAAACCACATTTACCTTCTACTCCCCAAATGAATAGGGGCGAGGACGGGGCGGCATTACCTTCCGGGTAACCCTTACCTTCTAAACTGCGAGATGAACTCCCATGCATGCTCGCATGTGTGCTGGCGGCACTCATGCTGCTGACCACTGATACTTGCAAAAGCTGTGCGGCATACTCCATCTTCGCTGTCATAGTAGCGTACAGTCAGATCGCTCCCCCTTGTATCATCGTGGAAGACCTCAACACGGTCACCCTTCTTGCCATATATCTTGTCTTCCCAGCTGTCTTTCTTATCAAAGTCGACATCCTCGAAAGTCTCCTTGCACTTATTGACCTTAGCTGCATACTGAACTCTTTCAATACACTGCTTAGCCTGGCATGGAAGCTCAGGAAGAGGAGATTCTTCTCCGCCTGAATAGAAAAGCGGAACAGAAACTGTTGTGTTGATCCTGTCTCCGATATCCTCGAAGAAGAGATTCTGTCCTTTTGGGAAGAGAGCACTTGCAGGCATAAGACCGGCAAATACATCAGGATATTCCTGGAACATATCCCATGACTTTCCACTTCCCATTGAGAATCCTGTGCCATAGATACGGTGCTCATCGATAGGGTATCTCTTTTTAAGGCCTTCGATGAACTCGATAACCTCTGTTGCAGATACAGCAAGATGATTGTCGATAGCTACATACAGGAAGCCGTATTTATGAGCAACCTCATACCATCCTGATACGAATGTCAGGAACATAGCTGTATCTCCGCCGCCATGGAAGCCAAGTACAAGCGGTACTTTGGATCCGTCCATGATCTCTTTGTTGTACCATGCAAAATAACCGATCTTGTGCTCAGTAGTATCCTTGTAAATACCCCTGTTATCAGGAGATGTTTTAACTGTGATAACTCCAACATCTTCATTCATGCCAAGTTCTTCAAAATCAGGCTCGATCTGCATATTGCCGCACCATCTCTTGAACTTTTTGACAAAAGAGTCAAAGTCCTTTTCATACTCTGCGCTGTCCTTAACAAGAAGATATTCGCAGCCCTTGAAAGCATCGTTAACTTCTGCAGAATTACCAACGCTAAGAATCGCAATGTCTTTTCTTGAAACTTCAGGAACTACGCTAAGTCTCTCCATAGAGCACATAGCAGGAGTGATCTCACCAGGGCCCCAGAGATACTGACCATCAGTTGTCTTAAGAAGATTTCTTGCAACGAAATCAGCAGACTTACCATAGCTGTAGATATCAGCTCTGAAGATAGCGCCTCTTACGAAGAAACCCATGTATTTTTTGCTGATAAAATCATCCCATTCAACGAGGCCGTCTTCATATACAGGATACATCTTTACAGATGCGATCACTTCTTTATAAAGCTCCTCTGTAGCATTGTCCCATCCGCCTTCGCAGGTTGGGTATACAAAAAGTACACTTGCATCATTTTTTGCAGCGATCCTGGCAAGGCCGCTTTCATTTGCAAATGTAACTGCATCTTCCTTGCTTCTTCTTTCTTCTTCAAATACCAGAAGAAGAGGCGCTCTGAAGGTAAAATCGTTAGCCTGACTATCGATATCATTTGAAGGCACATAAGCCTTTAAATAATAGTTTTCGAATTCATGTTCCCAATATTTGCCGCCGTCTGATAAGGTCTCGACAACGGGTCTTTCGTTCATTCCCATCTTGTTTCCTCCGTTTATATAGGTTCTTGGTTTTACCCCTGTAAACCCAATATAAATCAGATCCCGACTGCAATCTTATTATTTAATGACAATATTTTCTTATTTTTTGCGACTTTTTTGCACTAAAATTAATCTAAATTGAAAATAGAACTGAAAATTATCGTGTATATGTCGATATACAATTTGTAGGTATTTGTTCTGGGGTTTTTAGGACAGATTTTATAGATAAAATCATTAAGTTATTTAATGGATGATATTTATGAAAATACGCGATAAAAACAGATGGATCACCGGAATAATCGTATATATCATTACTATTATTCTTAACCTGCTCCTTGGGTTTATGTGTGTGAAAATAGGGCTTCCGCCTCTTTTTGCTATAGCCGGATCCATGGTTATAGCTATTTTGGCTGGATATATGCCTGCTGTTTGGGTTGTCCTTATCAGTCATCTGATCATCAGCTACTTTATTGAAGATTTTCTTGATTACTCTCTTATAAATATACTTATCATCATAGTTACGGCTTATTATGCCCAAAAGGGTCATTTTAAAAAGCCTTCCAAAGTTATCTCTTATGTGCTGATCACTGCTTTGATAAGCGCATGTGTAAGTTCCCTGATCGTAATAGAAACAGGTGGAGTGGACGAGTCTGTTCTTGAAAGTAATATTGCTATAGGTGATGTTACTGCTTCGCCCATGAGATTGCTTGTCATTTCGATGGTACTAATCTTTTTGACCGCTATTCCTGTTCAGCTTATCTGTATTGTTTTTTCCATATTCGTGATCAAAATAATTCCGGAAGATATCAAAAATATCCTTAAGGAATTTGGGTGGCTTCAAAAACCTATTAGCAAGGATGAAATTGAACGTCTTGATAAGATTAAGACAAGAGTTATTTCTACAAAAACAGTCTTTATTATAGCTATCATTTCAACATGTCTTACTGTTCTTTTGTTTGTAGCAGCAATCGGAAGCAGGCTCTTTATTGATCATACCAAGCAGCAGCATGAAAAAATAGCAGTAGGCGTATCAGAAATGGTAGCCAAGATCGTAAATGGAGACAGGATTGACGAATATGTTGCAAGTGGAGGGCAGGGCCCTGAGTATGAAAAGATAGTAACAGAGCTGGAATCCATAAGGGATATTTCAAAGGATATAGAGTTTGTCTATGTTTACAAGATAATGCCGGATGGATGTCACGTTATTTTCGATCTTGATACAGAGGAAGTTATTGCAGCAGATGTTGGAGAAGTTGTTCCATTTGATCCGACTTTTGAAAAGTATGTTCCAACTCTTTTGGAAGGCGGAGAAATAGAGACCTTCGTATCTGACGATTATTATGGATGGCTTCTTACTTCTTATACTCCTGTTTATAATTCGCAGGGCGAAACAGTATGTTATGCAGGATGTGATATTTCAATGGACTATCTGTCCAACTATACAAGGCAGTTCTTTATCCGCCTTTTGATCATGTGCATCGGTATTATCATAGTCATCATTGTAACGGGACTTTGGATAGCCAAGTTCAGGATCATCTATCCTGTTAAATCCATGGTGGAACGCTCCAGATTCTTTAATTACGATAACGAAGAAGCCAGAAAGGCCAATGTTGAGCTGCTTGAAGACCTAAAGATTGTTACAGGTGATGAGATTGAAAGACTATATAACTCCTTTTTACAGGTCACAAAAGACAGTATGAAGAGTTTCAGCACCATGCAGCAAAAGTCGGATTACATCGAGAAGGTGCAGGCTAATCTTATCGTCATCCTTGCAGATATGGTTGAAAACAGGGATGAATCAACCGGTGATCATATCAAAAAGACATCCATGTATACTCTTATCATCATGAGGCAGATGCGCCAAAATGGCATCCATACCAAAGAACTTACAGATGAATTTATAGATAATGTTTATAAGTCAGCACCACTTCATGATATAGGAAAAATAAGGATTACTGATGCGATACTTAATAAGCCCGGTAAACTTACTCCTGAAGAATTCGAGATCATGAAGCTTCACTCGACTTATGGAGGCGAGATCATAACAAGGCTCATTGAGTCTCTGACTCAGGCAAGTTACCTGGAAATTGCAAGGGACATAGCCTTATATCACCACGAAAAGTGGGATGGATCCGGGTATCCTGAAGGACTCAAAGGAGAAGAAATACCGCTTTCAGCAAGGATCATGGCTGTTGCAGATGTATTTGATGCACTTATATCTGACAGGGTTTATAAAAAGGCATTTACTTTTGAAAAAGCAGTGGACATCATTCAGGAAGATTCCGGAACGCATTTTGATCCTGATGTAGTCAAAGCTTTTATAGACGCAATAGATGAAGTCAGAGAAACCGCAAAACGTCAAAAACGATAGAATGCATGGGATGATAGTATATGGACAAAGTTGTTGTAAAAAACAGGCTTAAAGTACTGGCAGTACTGATGCCTATAATTTTGTTCAACTTAATAATCAACATTTTATCCATGAAACTGGGACTGATTCCTGTCCTTGGACTGACTGGATCTATGGTTATTGCCCTGATTTCCGGATATTTTCTGAGTGTCTGGTCTGTTTTCCTTACGCAGATGTTAACAGCTATATTTATTCCGGAATACATATACTATAGCCTTGTAAATATTCTTACAGTTATTTTTCTGGTTCATTATTATAAAAAAGGACTGCTACACAAGAAGCTTGGGATAATTTCATACCTTGCGCTTACTGCTGTTATAAATTCTGTAGTTACCTGCATTATAGAAGGCGGAGCAGGGCATACCAGTGCTGAGCTTTTTGAACTTAATGGATATTTTTCATTTATCGGGTCATTGCCGATCAGCATATTTGGTAAGGCGTTTATTATAGTTTTTACTTCATCAATTGTTTTTCTTACGGTATGTATTTTCGTTTCTTTTGGTATTGTAAAGATAATTCCACAGCGTGTAAAAGACCATTTTAGTATATATGCATGGCTTCAAAAACCAGCCAGTAGCGAAGAACTTGATAAGTTCAATAACAGCGAGACCAGAAAGATCAGGATCAGCAGAGTCTTTGCCTTGTCGCTTATACTGATCTGCCTTGCGATCCTTATAGTTGTAGCTTATGAAGCAAGTTCTCTTTTTGTAAAGCAAACCAAGGATGAACATAAAACCCTTGCAGTTGGTATTTCAGAGATGGCAGCAAATGTTCTGGATGGAGACAGGGTCGATCAATATATAAAGAGTGAGGGTAAGACTAACGAGTATCAAAAGATAGTTGAAAAGCTTGAAAATATCAGGGCAATCTCAGATGACATAGAGTATATCTATGTTTACAAGATGATGCCTGATGGCTGTCATGTTGTCTTTGACCTTGATACAGAAGAGATGGCAGCTTCAAAGCTTGGGGATGTAATGGAATACAGTAAGGAGTTTGGCCCATATATCTCAGATCTTCTTGAGGGAAAAGAAATAGAGCCTATTGAGTCAAATGGTTATTATGGCTCGCTTTTATCTGCATATACTCCTGTGCATAATTCTAAGGGAGAAACTGTATGTTATGTGGGCGTTGATGTATCTATGAGATATCTTGCAATCTATACAAGACAGTTCATAGTACGTCTTATGATCATGTGCTCAGGTATTATTATAGTCATCATAATAACCGGTCTGTGGACGGCCAGATACAGGGTCATCTACCCGGTTGATTCAATGGTAGTTACTGCCAAGAGTTTTAAATATGATAGCGAAGAAGCAAGAAAAGCCAATGTTGAGCGCATGTCAGAGCTTGAGATCCGCACTGGTGATGAGATAGAAAGACTCTATAATTCTTTTATCCAGGTGACTAAGGACAGTGTTAGAAGCTTTGCCAAGATGTGCCAGAAATCTGATTATATCGAGCAGATGCAGTCTAACCTTATTATGATCCTTGCTGATATGGTTGAGAACAGAGATGAATCAACCGGTGATCATATTAAAAAGACTTCTAATTATACCCTTATCGTCATGAATCAGATGTGAAGAATGGGTATATATTCAGGAATCCTTACAGAAGAGTATATTGGCGATGTGTTTAAGTCAGCACCTCTTCATGATATAGGTAAGATCAAGATCCCTGATTCTATCCTTAATAAGCCGGGCAAACTCACGCCGGAAGAATTCGATATTATGAAAAAACACTCTGAATATGGCGGAGAGGTTATAGATGAGCTTATTGAGTCTCTGACTGAGGCAAGCTATCTTGAAATAGCAAGAGATATAGCTTTGTATCACCACGAAAGATGGGACGGCAGCGGATATCCAAAGGGGCTTAAAGGTGAAGAGATACCGCTTTCAGCAAGGATCATGGCTGTTGCGGATGTATTTGATGCTCTTGTTTCTGAAAGAGTATATAAAAAGGCATTTTCTTTTGAAAAAGCAATGGAGATCATCCGGGAAGAATCCGGAACCCACTTCGATCCCCGCATCGTCAAGGCCTTTGTGGCTGTAGAAGATGAAGTGAGGGAAACGGCTGAAAAGCTCCAAAAAATAGAGTGAATAAATATAAGATAAAATATTGTTGCAATTACGTATATCTCGGATTAAAATAATGTCACTTGCTTAGGATTTTTTATGATATATCTGAGATAAGTAATTGCAATGATTTTTATAAGTACCTAGAAATGCATCCATGCATTTCTGAACAGGTATTAACTACATCGTGTAGTTCAGCACATGGAAGTGATGGTGCTTTCAGAAGCTGTAGCAAGGATGCGGGTGTTTAATGATCTTTAGAATTAGAAAAATGGCCAAGGAGACAGTTAAGGAAGTTGGAGCAGGTGTTATGGCTTCACGACAGTTCCAGGAGGCTGATCTTCAGACACATCATTTAGTGACAACAGTTGCCAGACATAGCTTCAGAGTTGCTTGTATAAGCTTTTGTATATGTCATTTTTTATATGTGGTGTTCAGAATAAGGACTAACTGGCAGCTTCTCATAGTATGCGCCCTTCTTCATGACATAGGTATCATGGGAAGAGATATAAAGTTTGAAAATAACAGGATTTGCTGCTCTCAGCATCCAAAGGATTCCATGAAGATAGCAGGAAACCTTCTTGGAGGACTTGATGATACGGCAGCAGATATCATAGGCAATCATATGTGGCCTATGACTCTTACACCTCCTCATACCATCGAAGGGTTTATTATAACTATTGCTGATAAGTACAGTGCTGTAACTGATTTTCTTCCTATGAATCATAGAGAGAGCATTACAGGTACTTCCTGTGTATAAAAAATTATTAAATTCTTTTTAGTGTTTTAGAATTAGGCTATTGAATTAGAGCAGAAAACATATTACTATAACATAGAAAAAAATAGATGCAGAGAAGATTTCAAAGCGTTAAGTGCCAGGTGAACAGGGAGTTGTCACTTGGACGAAAAGACTTGTCTTGCGGTTTTGGAGTCGCATCCCGCTGCTACATACCAGGTTTTAAGGGTTTTGTTAAAAGCCTCACCTTCTTATGTAGTTGTCAGGACTAGCATAAGGAGGTTTTTTATTGTAAATGATGAATTATGATGAGGCGATAAGCTACATTGAATCAATCGAGAAGTTCGGCATAGATCTTGGCCTTGACAGAATGAGGGAGCTATTAAGACGCCTTGGGGATCCCCAGGATACGCTTAAATACGTACACGTTGCCGGAACTAATGGCAAAGGCTCAACAGTTGCCTTTATATCTAATATCCTGATGGCGGCAGGCTATAAGACAGGAATCTATATATCTCCATCCCTTGACAGGTTTACAAAGCGAATACAGGTTAATGGCAGGGAAATTGACAAGGACGTTCTGGCTCTTTTGACACAGAAGGTTAAGGACGTGGCAGATGATATGGCAAGGGAAGGCTTATCTATACCTACAGAATTTGAGCAGGTCAACGCCATTGCCTTTTTGTACTATGCGCATGAAAAGTGCGATTTCGTAGTCCTTGAAGTTGGACTTGGCGGCAGGATGGATTCAACTAATGTTATAAGAGTGCCGGAGGTTGCAGTCATAGCTTCGATTAGCTTTGATCACATGCAGTACCTTGGCAATACCCTTCCTGAGATCGCAGGCGAAAAGGCCGGGATCATGAAAGAAGGCGGAGACGTAGTTGTATACGACCAGGCACCGGAAGTTATGGAAGTATTCAGGAACGTAGCAAAAGACAGAGGCTGCAGACTCTATGTATCAGGCAAGCCTGTAAATGATAAGGCTCTTCGATATGACCTTACAGGCCAGTATTTTGAATATGAGTTTGAACCTGATGCTGGAATCTTAGGGAGACATAAAGATACATATCAGATTAAACTTCTTGGTGACTATCAGATAAGGAATGCTTCTCTTGCCATAACAGCTGCTTTAGTATTGCAAAGTAAGGGATATAGCCAGATTACTGATGAAGTTATTAAGAAAGGCCTTCTTAATACCAGCTGGGAAGGAAGGTTTGAGCTGCTTCAGGATAACCCTAAGGTAATAGTAGACGGAGCTCATAATCCGGATGGAATCAAGGTACTTGTATCAAGTCTTGAGCGTCTTTTCCCAGAGAAAAAGATCGTGTTTATAGCAGGCGTTCTTGCTGATAAGGATTATAAGAGCATGATGGCTGAGATTGCGCCCCTTGGTAAGATATTCCATACAATAACGCCGCCTAATAGCAGGGCGCTTACTGCTGATAAGCTTGCAGATACATTTAGAGAGCTTGGTGCAAGAGCTACTGCGCATGAGAGCGTAGAAGATGCGCTTTCAGTGGCACTTAAAGAAGCTGATAGTGATGATGTAATATGCGCTTTTGGATCACTTTATTATATAGGAGAGATCAGGAAGATTATTCTTAAAAGTGTATGATAGAGAATAAAAAACTTTTGTCGAAAAGATGAAAAGTAGTTACCAGATGAATGTTATAAATTTATTTGGTATATAAATATGGAGGCGAGGAATTTGGACGATAATAAGATTAAAGAAGGCGTACGCCTTATTCTTGAAGGTATTGGAGAAGATATAAACAGGGAGGGACTTTTAGAAACTCCTGACAGAATAGCGAGAATGTATCATGAGCTGGCAGCAGGATATACAGAAGATCCTGCTGAGCATCTTGCAAAGCGTTTCCATGTGGAAACATCAGATATGGTTGTAGAGAAGGATATTCCTCTTTACTCATTTTGTGAGCACCATATGCTTCCATTTTATGGAACAGCGACTGTTGCCTACATTCCTGATGGCGAAGTTGTAGGGCTTAGTAAGATTGCCCGTACAGTAGACTGCTTTGCTAAGCGTTTTCAGGTTCAGGAAAGACTTACATCTCAGATCGCAGATGCTTTTGTCAAAGAACTCCATCCAAAGGGCGTTATGGTCCTTGTTGAAGCAGAGCACATGTGCATGACAATGCGCGGAATCCGCAAGCCCGGCACTAAGACTGTTACCGTTGTGACAAGAGGAGATTTTGAGAAGAATAAAGATCTCCAGGATACTTTTTATCGCATGATCGGGAGATGATTATCAGGTGTATTGATATGGATCATACAAAAAGTAAAGATAGCTTACGCGGAATGGATAGGGAGGCATGCCTTTTACGATGCCAGAAGATATATGATCATCCACTTTATCAAAAGCACTTTGAATCCTTGCAGGAGCTTGAAAAAGACAGGATCTTTTGCAGACATACTTTTGAGCATTTCATGGACGTTGCAAGGATTGCTTACATAATGAATCTGGAGAAGGAGCTGGGACTTTCCAAAGAGATCATTTATGCAGCGGCTCTGTTGCATGATATTGGAAGAGATGAGCAGTATATAAATGGAACTCCTCATGAAGTTACCAGCGCTAAGATTGCTGAAGAGATTCTGGGTGAATGCGGCTTTGGTGATGACGAGATAAGAATGATTGTTGAAGCGATCAAAAGCCACCGCGGATCAAAAGAAAAAAACTGTGAAGATAATAATTCTTGTACAAGAGAAGAGTTAGACGATTCTATCCTTAAGCTTTCGGGAATTATTTATATAGCAGACAAGGCTTCGCGCCAGTGTTTTAGCTGCGAGGCGCAGAATGAATGCAACTGGAGCATGGACAAGCGTAATCTTGAGATCAGCATTTAGTGTTAATTTAAAAACAAAAAGCTTAAAACAGTACGCTTTTAGACAAGTACATCAATAAGATAAAATAAATATTTTTGATAAAATGACATCAAGGGAGAACTAACATGAAAATCGGAAATAGAGAATTTGACATAGAGAGCAGTAAAGATCATAAGTGCTATATAATGGGCATCCTTAATGTTACACCAGACTCTTTTTTTGACGGAGGTAAGTGGAACAGCTTAGATAGCGCAAGAGCCCATGTAGCACAGATGATAGAAGAGGGTGCTGATATTATTGATGTTGGCGGCGAGTCCACAAGACCTGGACATGAGCAGATCACTAATCAGGAAGAAATTGAAAGAGTCGTTCCTTATATTGAGATGATCAAGAAGGAATTTGACGTTCCTGTTTCTATCGACAGTTATAAATCAGATGTTGTGGAAGAAGCCTTAAAAGCAGGTGCAGATCTTGTTAATGACGTATGGGGCTTTAGATATGAGAAGTTCTATGGCGATGGACTTACTAAAGATGTAGTGTCAAGCGGAAAATCTATCACATACAGTGTGGTTATCGGAGAAGAAGCTAAAAAAAGAAATGACGCTGAGATATTATCTAAGAGTAGTATACCTGATTCAGACAGTATCATAACGAAGATAGCGCAGATTACTGCAAAGTACGGCGTTCCATGCTGCCTGATGCACAACAGGCCTGATGCGGATTATATTAATTATATAGAAGATGTCATTAATGATTTACAGGACTCTATTAACATAGCACTTCGAGCAGGAGTTTCAAAGGACAAGATCATCATTGATCCAGGCATAGGATTTGCCAAGAATCTTGAGCAGAACCTGATCCTTACTAACAGACTTGAAGAACTTAATAGACTGGGATACCCGGTACTTCTTGCAACTTCCAATAAGTCAATGATAGGTCTTTCTCTTGACCTTCCTTCAGATCAGAGAGTTGAGGGAACTATGGTGACTACAGTTATGGGCGTTATGAAGGGAGCTTCTTTTGTCAGAGTCCATAACATTAAAGAAAATAAACGAGCAATAGAAATGACGAGGGCTATTTTGAATGAGCAGAAGAGCATTTGATAAGATCAGTATAAAGGGACTTGAGGTATTCGCTAATCACGGCGTATATCCTGAAGAAAATAAGCTGGGGCAGAAGTTTGTAGTTAACGCAGTATTGTACGTGGATACAAGATGCGCAGGGCTGACTGATGACCTTGAAAAGTCAGTTAACTACGGCACAGTCTGCCATCAGATCACGGAGTTTCTTACAGCCAATACCTACAAGCTTATAGAAAGGGCAGCAGAGGAGCTTGCAAGACACCTTCTTGTCAGTAATCAGCTTATTCATGAAATTGATATAGAGATTGAAAAGCCGGGAGCTCCAATAGGCCTTCCACTTGAAACAGTCAGTGTCAAGATTCACCGCGGCTGGCATCAGGTTGCTATAGCACTTGGAAGTAACATTGGAGATACCAGGAAATATCTTGATGATGCTGTTCGCAGCATAGGAGAGCTTCCTGACACTGAAGTTCTTAAAGTGGCTTCTTATATAGTAACTAAGCCTTATGGCGGCGTTGAGCAGGATGACTTTCTTAATAGCGCTATGACTATAAGGACTTTATATACTCCGGAAGAGCTTCTTGATAAGCTCCATGAGATTGAAAAAGAAGCAGGCCGCGAGCGCATAATCCACTGGGGCCCAAGAACACTTGATCTTGATATCCTTTTATATGATGATCTTGTACTTGATACTCTGGATCTTACAATCCCGCATATTGAGATGCATTTACGCGATTTTGTACTAAGACCCCTTGCAGAGATTGCACCATGGTTAAGACATCCTGTATATGGTAAGACTGTGGCGCAGATGCTGAGTGAACTTAATAACTAAATAGTAACGATAATAATAAATGAGTAGCAACTATAAGGATCGCTACTCATTTATAAAATTTTGGCCATATTTACCGAGTTAAAAAGAAAGAGCTTATCTTCGAGATATAAAGAAACAAAAGCTCAAATCCGAAATATAAGTGTAAGGCTTATATCGTAATTGGGTTTTTGTTTCTTTTTTTATCAAGGAGGGTGCCCATGGCTAAAAAAACTAGTAGTACATCAAAAAAAGGAAAGCATATCAGCGCGCAGCTTTTGCTGGTCATCGTGCCGATCATGACCCTGGCTATTGCGATAGTAACTACATTTATCGCTATCAGTGCAAAATCTGTCATTCAGGATCTCGCTACGAAAGCTTTGGCGGAGGAAGCAAGGGCTAATGCTGCTGAAACCAGTGGAGAGGTCCAAAAGATCACATTATATTTTGAAGGCCTTGCACAAACTATTGAATCTACAGATTTTAAAAACGATCAGGAAATAGTGGATATCTATGGCTTTAGTATGTCACAGTTTTCTGAGACTGAGCTTGGATTTTATATTGGATTATCCAATAAAGACTATATAGATGCTTCGGGATGGGTGCCTGAAGATGATTACGATCCTACACAAAGACCATGGTATATAGAAGGCCTTAACTACAGCACAATGACTGTTAATGAGCCTTCAATAGATGCTAACAGTAAGGAAATGGTTGCATCTATCTCAAGAAAGATAACACTTAAAGATGGTAGGAGCGGTGTTATTGCAGCAGACATTGTACTCAATAATATTTCTAAGACAACCAGTGCATTTAAACCTCTTGGCACAGGTGCAACAATGATGTTCTCTGGTACTACTATGGTAGCTTCACCGGCGGAGGACCAGATAGGAAAAGATGTTTCAGATTATCCTGATGATGGATTTATCCAGCAGGTGGCAAGCATTACAAGTTCCGGTGGAACGGATGAGATCATAACAATTCATGGAACAGATGGATATGACTATTATGTTGCATTTGACCAGGTAGAAGGAACAAACTGGTACCTTGTTTCTTTTGTAAAAGAATCTGAGGTTCTGGCATCACTTAATAGATTCATCATGATAAGTATTATTATGGCAGCTGTAATGATCCTTATTATGGCTATCATCATGCTCAATATCATCACAAGAATGATCACTAAGCCAGTAAGCTCACTTACTAACAATATTACAAGGATCGCAGATGGAGACTTTACTGTTGATATCCAAAAAGGCGGAGACAATGTTAACGAGATCGGCCTTATGAACAACAACATGTTCGACTATGTTAACCAGATGCGTGATACCCTTGCAGAGCTTAAGGAAGTTACAGGAAAGCTTGCAACAGAGGCCAATAACAGTAAGAATGCATCCAGTGATCTGAATGCCCAGGCTGATGAACAGAACAAGGCAATGCAGCAGATCCAGGAAGCTATGAATGATATGGCCAATGCTGTTACAGAGCTTGCAGAACAGGCTACTACACTGGCACAGGAAGTTAGTAACCTTACTGATAAGAGTAATCAGACCAAAGAGACTATGAGTAGTCTGGTTACCAAGGCTAGAGATGGTCAAAGAGATATGGAAATAGTTCAAAAAGGAATGTCCAATATCTCATCATCAATGGAAGAAATGAACGAAGTAGTAGCTGTGGTTGGAGAATCTGCTAATAAGATCAATTCTATTATTGAGATGATCAATTCTATTGCATCAGAAACTAATCTTCTTTCTCTCAATGCATCAATTGAAGCTGCAAGAGCAGGAGAAGCCGGTAAAGGATTTGCTGTTGTTGCTTCAGAGATTGGACAGCTTGCAAATAACAGTGCAGATTCAACAACTCAGATTGCCGAGATCATTAAGGATATAACAGCACAGATCCATGATCTTTCAGAAAAGTCCCAGGCCAATATGGAAGAGATCAGTGCAAACCTTGAAGCTGTTGATACAGCAGGTGAAACCTTTGAAGAGATATTCAGAAGTCTTGATGAGACCAGTGATATTGTAAGCGAAATGATCGCCAAAGTCGGCAATGTTGATGAGATCGCAACTTCCATGGCAGCTATTTCTGAGGAACAGTCAGCCAGCACGGAGGAAGTAAGTGCTACAGCTACAACACTTGCATCTAGTGCTGAACAGGTTGCAGAAAACTCCAGAGGAGTTGATGGAAGTGCTGTTGCAGTATCCGAGTCTTCTGACAGGATTGAAGGACTTATAAAGCAGTTCAGATTGTAACTTAAAGTAAAGATAAAGCAGCTCTGGCCTAAAACAAAAATGGTCAGAGCTGTTTTTTATTTTTTAAGCATATGCAGGTAAAGTATGTTATATTAATAAAAAGCAAACTATACAATAAGTATATAATTTCAAAACCTTTTATCCACCGCATGACGTCTGAATTGTTCCGTTTCTATGAAACGTCCACATTCTTTGTATCATGTTATTAGCAATAATTCGAAAAGTTTTCCCATTACATACGATTTGATGTGCGAAAAACATCACTTGTTTTTTGTGCGTAAAATGGCGAAAGATGCGGATTTTGGGAAAATATTTGCGGTGGATACCTTTTGCTCACTCACGAAACAATGCGAAATATTGATAACTCCTTGTTTGATAACAAATTATCAATTATTATTATTGTGATGAATTATGTGATGATAAACTCTCCAGATGATGTGGAGAGCTTGCATTGGGTATACGAGTTTAGACATTGAGGGGTGCCATGAGTTCCGGATTCAAAAAGAGGATACATACAGCTTTAATAGTAATTTTTGCGCTATTGGTATTATGTACTATCGTCCAATATATCAGCATTTCTTCTTACAATTCCACCTTGCATGTATTTAACAGTAAGGATGCCAAAGCCACGGATGAGATGTCTGACCAGACATCTATGGACATTCATTTCAGAGGCAATAGTACTTCCAGCTGGATCAAAAGGGGACTTGATCTGTATGGAATTATATCTGATGCCCGTATTTATAATGGATCTGCAAGTGCTATCAGTGAATGGAAGCTCAGGATCAATATCAAAGGCACCTGCTATCTTAACCAGTTCTGGAATGGTGATGTTGAAGTTCACCAGCACGTTGGCACAGACAAAGAGAAGATTCAGACTCTTAATCTTGCAAATTATGCAGAAGATGAGATTGAGCTTGAACACTTTTTTGACGAGTCAGACCTTTTGATCCCTCTTGAAGAAGGCGACTACATTATCTATTATCCTGAAGAAAACATGCGTGAAGTCCCGATCAAACCTGGAGACGAAGCGGTAGTTGGTTTTATCTTATATTACGACAAGATCGTAGATTTATCTGATTACACATTCTATTACTATTTCCACAGAAATTATTATGAAGGCCCGGTATTTTTGATAATAGGCCTGCTTCTTGTATGGGGATTTTTTGCCCTTGGAATGTACATTACAGCAGTATATGTATATAAGAAAGCTGACAGAGAGATGGAGCTTCGTAAGTCCGGTCTTTCCAGCATGTCAGGCTTATATACTATTATTTATATAGTTGATCTTTTAGAGGATACTATTATTCCTGTTAGTTATCCGGAAGGAATGGACAAGGATCGTCCCAAGAATCTTGGAGCTAATGAACAGTTCAAGAATCTGTACAGATTTGATGCGGCTGATTCATATGTTGAGGCGCTGCTTGAATTTGGCGATCTTACTACTCTTTCTGAGAGAATGAAGAACAGGAATAGTATATCTATTGAATATATCAGTAAAAAGTTTGGCTGGAGCAGGATCAGATTTATCAATATGGATGCTGGTTCCGGAAGACCTGTTGAAAAGGTTCTTTTTACTGCTGAACAGATCAGTGAGGAAAAGAAAGAGATCGATAAGATCTTAAGAAAGGTTGAAAGAGCAGAATCAGAGAGCAGGGTTAAGAGCGCTTTTCTTGCAAACATTTCAAAGGAGATCAAGACTCCTATTACTGTTATGCTCAAATTGACCAATTTGATAGTTGAACGCAGCAATGATGACGATATCACTTCTTTGGCCAAGTCAGTTATCAGCTCCGGCAAAGTACTTATGGCTGAAGTTGACAGCGTAATCGACTATTCCAATCTGGAAGTAGGAAAGCTTGAACTTTCACCAGAGGAATACTCTTTAAGTGCGTTTTTTGATGAAATATATGAGCTTATCTGGCCAAGAATGAAATATAAAGGGATGGAGTACCAGACAGATATCACAGACACGATTCCGGATAAAATGAATGGAGATTCTGTCAGACTTAAGCAGATTCTTATTACACTGATCATGTATCTTGTCAGCCGTAATAAGACTGGTGGATTACGCCTGGGTGTTTTTGGTAAGGTTGTTGATGAAGATAAGGTTCACCTTCTCATTTCTGTCAAGGAGATCGAGCCAAAGAACAGACCTGATGAAAGAATCAAGTTTTATCGCAAATATATGGAAGCTGATAATGGTGTTCCTAAGGAAAAAGAAAATGAGATCAGTATAGATCTTGTGGAAGGAATGCTTAAAGCTATGGGTTCAGAGCTGAATATTTCTGATACATATGACAATGGCAATGACTACTATTTTGAAATAGATCAGGAAATAGTTGATCGAAGTCCTATTGGAAAATATAGCGTTAGAGAAAGTGAGATAGACTGGTAAATGATTACGTCCTTTTATGGTATACTTCTTATCATTTCCGCGCTTGTAGTTATTTTTATGGCGCAGAAAAATTATGAGAATATTGATATTTACTATTGGACTCTCGTAATCCTGGTTCCGGTTGTAATACTCGGATACTGGCTTAAAACGAGGGTTACGACTGTTGAAGGCGCAAAAATTTGTTTTTGTTTTTTGTACCTTGATAGTACTGTCCTTTTGACTGTTGTTATTTTTAATATAATGCGTTTTGTAGGTATAGTAGTAAGATCATGGATGAAGCTGCTGGCATATGGAGTAGCTTTTGCTCACATGTTCGGAATCTGGATGTGCCTTAATAATGATCTGTATTATAAGAATATTACTCTTATCGATACAGGCATGGGAACTGCAACCAAGATGATAAGCGGCCCGCTTAAGATCATTCACTGGATATACCTTTTGTTTATGCTTGGAATCATGCTGGCGCTTATGATCGTGGCAGTTGTCAAAAAAGGTACTTATTCAAGAAGAACGCTTGCTCTTTTTTCTCTTTTAACAGGGCTTGGAATAGGGATCTATATCATTGAGGCAGTTCTTGATGTTGATTTTTCTAATCTTCCTGCACTTTATGCAACCGCAGATATCCTGATAGCCCTGAACTATGATCATGCACATACACATGACATAGCCTGTCTTATATCTGAACAGCAGAAATATCATGGAACTAAGGGATATGTAGCTTTTGATCTTGATAAAAACTTTCTTAGCTGCAACACCAAGATTTACGACTTTCTTCCTGAACTGAGAAAACAGATAGTTGATGATAAACTTCCGGAAGATAGCGAACTTAGATCTATCTTTTACAGCCTGATAGATGATTACAGAAGAGACATAAGAAATATCAAGAAGTTAAATTGCGGTGGCAAGATCTGTCAGTGCGAGATATCAGAATTTTCCATAAGAAAAGATGGAAAGGTTCAGGGGTATCTTTTTGATATAGGAGATGTTACTGAAGAAGAAAAGGTTCTTCAGGTCATGAAGGACTATAACAATACACTTAACAAGGAAGTTGACCAGAAGACTGAGAATATCAAGAATATTCAGGAAAAGGTTGTTCTTGGTCTTGCCAACATGGTGGAGAACCGAGACAACAATACAGGTGGTCACGTTAAAAGAACCAGTGATCTTATCAAAATAGTAGTTAATGAAGCAAAGAAGCAGGGTACATATCATATTTCAGAGCAATTTGCAGAAGATGTTGTAAGAGCCGCACCAATGCATGACATCGGTAAGATCACTATCGAGAACTCCATTTTGTGCAAACCGGGAGACCTGACCAGGGAAGAGTTCAATATCATGAAAACTCATTCCATTAAGAGTGGTGAATTCGTTAACCTGATTTTAAAAGGAGTTGAGGAAAAGCATTTTGTAGATGTTGCCTACAATGTTGCAAGATACCATCACGAAAGATGGGATGGAAGAGGATATCCTGAGGGTCTTGTAGGTGAGATGATCCCGCTTGAAGCAAGACTTATGGCAATTGCTGATGTATATGATGCCCTTGTAAGCCAGAGATACTACAAGAAAGCTATCAAATACGAGGAAGCTGCAAGGATCATGATAGAAGGAATGGGAAGTCAGTTCGATCCCAACATGCTCAGTGTATTTGTGGGATGCAGACATGAACTCGAAGAATACTACATGCTTCTGCAGAATGATGAGCACAGTGCTCATGATGAAAAGCTGCTTATCAGCTGAGATGTGAATTTACAGAGTTTTGAAACAATAATAGAAGAAATTAGGAGTCAGTTGTTAATCTTGTGTGACTATTCAAAGGTCCGAAAGATTAGCAACTGGCTCTTTTTTTGACCAAATTATTAGATAAGCACATCTTCAGCGCTTTTTAATAGTTTTATAAAAAAACAAAATACCCCCTTTACATTAATTCGTTTTATGTGCGATAATCTTTTTATTAAAACGGGACACGTGTACCGTTATAAAATCGTAAAATTGATTGAAATGCAGGAGGTTACTATAATATGGGGGAAATTTACGCACTTACTTCTGATGAAGTTACAGCACTTGAGAAGGAGAATCAGGCACTTGTAAGATCACTTGCCGGAGAATGCATGGTTGTTCTTGAAAATGATGGAGCTCTTCCACTTAAGAAAGAGGAAAGAACAATTGCTTTATACGGAAGCGGCGCAAGACACACAGTTAAGGGCGGTACCGGTTCAGGCGATGTTAACTCAAGAGAAGTTATAAACATTTATGAAGGCCTTAAGGCAGAAGGGTTCAATGTTGTATCAGAAGACTGGCTTGATGAATATGATAAGATCCTTACTGATGCTCAGAAAGAGTATATGGATGATGTCAACAAGAAGGCTCAGGAGAAGCATGTTCCTCCTATCATGATCATGTTCTCAACTCCTTTTGTAAGCCCTGATGAAAACCTTATAACAGATGTTAAGGACGCAGATGTTGCTATATATGTTATCAGCCGTAACTCTGGTGAAGGCGCAGACAGATTCAATGTTAAAAAGGACTATGAGCTTGATGATGCTGAGATCGCAAATATTAAGTTCCTTGCAGCAAACTACAAAAAGACAGTAGTCCTTCTTAATACAGGTGCTGTAATAGATACTAAGGTTTTAAGAAATACAGACGGCATAAATGCAGTAATGATCGCAGGTCAGATGGGTAACATCGGAGGCAACATCGTAGCTGACGTTCTTACAGGTAAGTCAGTTCCTTCAGGTAAGCTCACTGATACATGGGCTGAGAACTACAGCGACTATCCATCATCTGAGACATTCAGCCATAATAACGGCAATGTGGATGATGAGTATTATACAGAAGGTATATATGTTGGTTATAGATATTTTGATACTTTTGGTATTAAGCCAGCATATTCATTTGGATATGGTAAGGGATACACAGACTTTGCATTTGAAGTTACAGATGTAACTGCTGATGAAAAGAAGGTTAATGTTTTAGTATCAGTAACAAATACAGGTTCTGAATATGCCGGTCGCGAAGTAATCCAGGTATATGTAACAGCTCCGGAAGGCGTTATCGAAAAGCCATTTAAGGAACTTCGAGGCTTTGCAAAGACATCTCTTCTTGAGCCTGGTCAGACAGAGACTATTACAGTTTCTTTTGATACAGTAAGCATGGCTTCTTATGATATAACCAAGGCTGCATATGTTCTTGAAAAAGGCGAATATATCGTAAGAGTAGGTAACAGCTGTGATAATACAAAAGCTGCTGCGGTTCTTACTCTGGATAGGGACGTTACAACAGTTCAGTGCCAGAATCTCTTTGGCCTTGACGAAGCTGTTAACGAGATTCACGCTCCTAAGAGGGAAAAAGAGGATGTAAGTGCACTTAAACGTATTGAGCTTAATAGTGCATCATTTACAACTACGAAGGTGGATTATCAGGTAGACAGACCTGTTATTGAAGATAAGCGCGCTGGCGAGAAGCTTACAATGGATGATGTACACGCTGGAACAGCTACTCTTGATGAACTTGTTGCACAGCTTTCTCTTGAAGAGATGGCACAGCTTTGCGTAGGTCTTTATGATAAGAGTGCAAGTAACATAGTAGGTTCAGCTTCGGGCTCAGTTGTTGGTGCAGCTGGAGAGACAATTGGAATCCCTGACAGAAAGATCATTCCTACAATAAATGCTGACGGCCCTGCAGGTCTCAGACTTCAGCCTCACTTTAAAGTGGCTAAGGATGGCAAGATCCTTCCAGGTGGTGAAGTATTCGGCATGTCAGTAAATCCTTTCCCGGAAGATACACCTGAAGATGCTATTGACTATTACCAGTACTGCACAGCTATTCCGATCGCATCAACTCTTGCTCAGTCATGGGATATGGATCTTATTGAGAAGATGGGACACCTTGTTGGAAAAGAGATGCAGCAGTTCCATATTCATCTGTGGCTTGCTCCTGGTATGAACATTCATAGAAATCCTCTTTGCGGACGTAACTTTGAATACTATTCAGAAGATCCGCTTGTATCTGGTTCATGCGCAGCAGCAGATACTAAGGGGGTTCAGAGTTTTGAAGGACAGGGTACTACAATTAAGCACTTTGCAGCTAACTCACAGGAAGATAACCGTATGTACAACAACGCTCACATCTCAGAGCGTGCGCTTCGTGAGATATACCTCCGCGGCTTTGAGATAGCAGTTAAGACATCACAGCCTCTTTCTGTAATGACATCCTATAACCTTATAAATGGTATTCATTCTGCTAATAACAAAGACCTTCTTCAGAGAGCACTTCGTGATGAATGGGGATTCAAGGGATTTGTAATGACAGACTGGTTCACAAGCCAGGATGCTCGTTCTATAGGACTTGCACCTGAAAACGTTAAGTATGACTGCTCCAGCAGCCCTGCTTGTATCGAAGCTGGTAATGATGTACAGATGCCAGGATGCAAAAAGAATGTAGATGATATCATCAGCGCTGTTAATGAGGGTAAGCTTAGCATTGGCGAAGTACAGTTCTGTGTTAAAAACATTCTTACAGTAGTAGCTCAGTGTAAGTAATGAGTTTTAGAAAAAGATATCTTTACTTAGTCAAAGGCGACGAATAAATAAAAGCTCCGAAGCGTCTTGCTTCGGAGCTTATTTTTATTCTTCTCCCTTTTCAGCAGCCTTTGAACCTGCTGGCTCAAGTGGATATCCTACTGATATTTTAAGGATTCTGATTATCTTTTCTTTGTTTTCAGATGTAAAACTATATATGTTCTTGATCAGATAAGTCTGCTTGCGTGAAAGTTTAGGAACTCTTTTCATAACAGCATCTTTAATAGCGTTACCGCCGTGTTCTTCAATGAACTTGCCTGCTGCATTTTTTCTTTCAATTGCTTCGCGTTCTATATCTTCCATAAGTTTATTAAGGTCGATTATGTTGTTGATTGAAAGGAATGTATCACCACCAAGGAAGCCTGCAAGGAAGATCGCTATGATCGATGCTGTTTCAGTTGGAATTGCATCAACATGTTCAATGATAGGAATGATTGCTCCAGGAAGGAGGATAACACCTGCAAGTCCAAAGGCAATGGAGCATGACAGGCAGATTCTTCCGTGTATGTTGAGCGGTATTGTTGAATAATCCCACCATCTGGCACCAAAGAACTTCTCTAAAACAAATGAAGTGACGTATTCAAGTGCTGCTGAACTGATCATACATACGAAGAAAAGCTTAAAAGGATTTCCAACCAAAGACCCGAACAATGCGGCTGCAATATTGGCACCAAACCCGTAAATAGGACAGATGGGACCATACAGGAAACCTCGGTTATCCGGCTTGCCCGACAAAATGGTATATAGAACGGATTCCCAGAGCCATCCGCAAAAGCCAAATATGACAAACTTAATTACAAAAGCTGCAAACATAAAAAATACTCCCTCATACAAAAAAGTTATACCGCAGTATATTATACATGATTAGTGATTGAAAAGAATAGATTTTCATTCTTTTATTAATATGTACTATAATATATATCGGAAAAGCTAAGTACAATACTGATGAATTGGCAAAAATATGCGATGGAATGCTTGTGAACAGGGTGCTGTTATACGTAGAAGTATTAACGTGATAACACGAAAAAGCGGTTATTATATTGTAAAAAAAAGTGCTTTTTTATTGTAAAATGTGCTGAAAATGGACACTAGATATTGAATTTCGGTGTCCATTAATATAATAATAAATAGCTCTGAATATATTTCATTTTCAATAATAATAGCAGGAGAGATACGCTTAATGGATATCAGAATAGAGAACCTTACAAAGGCTTATGGTGATTTTAAAGCTGTAGACAACATGAATCTGACGGTAGGAGATGGCCAGCTCGTTGGACTTCTCGGACCTTCCGGTTGTGGAAAGTCTACAACTCTTTTTATGTTGGCTGGTCTTACAGAGGCTACAACAGGTAGAATTTTCTTTGGCGATAAGGAAGTAACCAAGGTTGCTCCTGAAGATCGTGGAATTGGCCTTGTATTCCAGAACTACGCCTTATACCCACATATGACAGTAGAAGATAATATTATGTTCCCTTTGATCAACCGCAAGGTTAGGAAGGATGCGGCACGCCAGCAGGCATATGAAATGGCTAAGCTTGTACAGATCGAGAATCTTTTAAAGCGTAAGCCAAGCGAGTTATCAGGTGGTCAGCAGCAGCGTGTTGCTATCGCCAGAGCTCTTGTTAAAAAGCCTGAGGTTCTTCTTCTTGATGAGCCTTTATCAAACCTTGATGCTAAGCTTCGTGTTGAAACCAGAGAAGAGATCAGAAGAATTCAGCAGGAAGTTGGAATTACAACTATCTTCGTAACACACGATCAGGAAGAAGCTATGAGTATTTCCGATCAGATCGCTGTTATGAAGTCAGGTGTTGTACAGCAGTTTGATGTTCCTCAGAGCATGTATCTCAATCCTTGCAATCGTTTTGTTGCAACATTCCTTGGAACTCCTGAGATCAATATCATCGATGTTGAAGTTCTTGGCGGCACTATCAAGTGCGGAGATGTTGTACTTAGAACTGGTGTTGATGTTAAGAACGGTACATATAAGGCAGGTATCCGTCCTGAATCATTCACACACAGAGAAAATGATCACAAATACAGCGTTAATTCAGTCCGCATGATCGGCAGAGACCTTCTGCTCCATCTGGATATGGCAGGAAGAGATGTTCGTGCTATTACACATTCAGGCCAGTCTATTACCACAGGCGATACAGTTGAATTCTCAGTAAGAGAGTCTTCAATCATATTATTTGGATCAGATGACAAAGTTATCGGTAAGTTCTAATTGATATTTTTATCCGAATAGGGAGATCGTTTATGGAAAAGAAAAGCATGAAGGGTTGGCTTTATCTGTTGCCGGCTTTAATTATAATTACAGTGTTCACACTGTATCCCCTTATCAGGGCGTTCAGCATGAGTATCATGTTGGATTACGATATGATTCACAATACCTTTACAGGTTATGGTCTTGAGAACTATCAGAAGGTTCTTTCTGATAAGTCATTTCACAAGGCCCTTGGTAATACAACTATCTATGCAGTTGTAGTTGTGCCTTGTTCTATTATTCTTTCATTACTTATTGCAGCTATGATCAATGGTACGAAAAAGACTAAAGGTCTTTTTCAGACCATTTATTTCCTTCCATATGTTACCAGTGTTATTGCTATCGGTATTGTATGGAGCTGGATCTATAACAGTAGATACGGCCTTTTAAACAGTATCATCAGTTTCTTTGGTTTTGATCCTATTGAATGGCTTAATAAGCCTAAGTATGCACTTCCGGCACTTATCATCTTTGCCGTATGGAAGAGCATGGCATTTAACATCATGGTATTCCTTGCCGGTCTTCAGACTATTCCGAAGGAAATATATGATGCAGCCAAAGTTGACTCAACTCCAAGATGGAGAGTATTTCTTCGTATCACA
Source organism: uncultured Butyrivibrio sp. (assembly GCA_947168935.1). Lineage (GTDB taxonomy): Bacteria > Bacillota > Clostridia > Lachnospirales > Lachnospiraceae > Butyrivibrio. The sequence goes on from CAMVNV010000010.1 coordinate 38,734, forward strand.
GTTCCGGGAATTGCTCCTATGATCGTTTATTCCTATATCATGGGAATAATTAGCGCGTTCAAGGTATATAACGAAGTATATTCACTGTATGGTGGCAAGGCAGGTCCTGCTGACAGTGCTATCACAGTCGTTTATTATATCTGGAAAAAGTTCTATCAGAGCTTTAAGTATGGCGAAGCAGCTGCAGCAGCTGTAATCCTTTTCTTTATCATTCTGGCATTTACAATGGTTCAGAAACTGGTTCGCAAATTTTTGAGCCGCTAAGCACTGCACCCGAAATATATACTCGATACGGAGGGGTATCATGAAATCAACTAAAGTTTCCAATTTGGTTTTGGATATATTGAAATTTACAATTCTTATACTTGGCGCGATCATTACTATGATGCCATTTGTATGGATGATATTATCATCCCTCAAAACATCTTCAGAAATAACAGCTATTCCGCCAACATTCTTTCCAAAAGATCCTCAGTGGAGTAACTATCAGGAAGCATGGAGCAGAGCTCCTTTCCTTAGATACTTCGTTAATACAGTAATCGTTGCTGTAGGAAGTACTTTTGGTGTTCTTATTACAACTGTTCTTTCAGCATTTGCTTTTTCAAGACTTAACTTTCCGGGTAAGAAGCTTATATTCTCACTTCTTATGGCTACACTTATGATTCCTGGAGAAATGCTTGTAATCACTAACTATATTACTGTTTACAACATGAAGCTTGAGATCGGTGAGACAAGGATCATGGGAATTGACTCCTATGGAGCTCTGATCATACCTTGGATTGCCAGCGTATTCTATATCTATCTTTTAACTCAGTTCTTTATGCAGGTTCCGGATGCTATTTATCTGGCAGCTAAAGTTGATAAATGTTCTGACTGGAAGTTCATGTGGAAGATCATGCTTCCTATGAACAAGCAGGCAGTAGTAACAATCGGTATCTTAAACTTTATCAGTAGCTGGAACGCTTTCATGTGGCCACTCCTTGTTACAAATGACCCAAACATGAGAGTACTGTCCAACGGTCTTACCCAGTTCCAGTCTGAAGCAGGTTCTGATTATCAGCTTATCATGGCTGCTTCATGTATTCTGGTTATGCCGATCATTATCATATATCTGTTCCTTAGAAAATATATTATTGAGGGTGTTACAAGATCAGGCCTTAAGGGTTAATATATTAGTTTTCTTTTATAAATACTAATTTTCAGCTCCATCAAAATTAGAAATATGGTAGTAAATTGCCATAAGGCAAGTTAACTATACTAATGCAGAATAATCTGCACATATGCCGATCAGTCGGTACAAAGGAGGATACGTATTATGAAGAAGAAAATCGTTGCAACATTGCTTACAGCAGTGATGGCAGCAAGTGCTCTTGCAGGCTGTGCACAGAAGGTTGATCCTAATGCTGATACAGCAGCTTCTAAAGAAGCTACAGAAGAGACAACACAGGATGCAACTAAGGAAGAAGCTAAGACAGACGAGACAGCTGCTCCTGAAGAAAAGACAATCGAGTCATGTGAGATCGAGTTCTGGCATGGAATGTCTAACAAGCAGGAAGAAGTTCTCACACAGCTTACAGATGAGTTCAACTCAAGCAATGAGTACGGAATCACAGTTACACTTGTAAACCAGGGTTCATATGGTGATCTTTCTCAGAAGCTTCAGGCAGCTGCAGCAGCTGATGGACTTCCAGATATGGCTCAGGCTTATAACAACTGGCTCAATCCTTACATTGATAAGGTTGTAGATCTTAGCGATTTCGTAGCAACAGATTTCGATAACTATGATGATATCATTGAGGCTTATCGTAACGAGTGCAGCGAGTTCGGTTTTGTTCACGCTCTTCCTTTCAATAAGTCAACATACGTAATGTTCTACAACAAGACAGTTCTTGATGAGCTCGGACTTGAGGCTCCTAAGACATGGGAAGACCTTACAACAATCGGTGAAGCATATGTTGAGAAGTATGGCAATGCTGCATGGGGTGTTGATGACCTTGCTGGTTTCGTAGAGGCTTCTCTTCGTCAGAACGGTGAAGGCTATGTTGATGCAACAGGTGCTCTTTTCAATACTGATGGTGGTCTTGAGACAATGACATACATCATGGACCTTTACAACAACGGTCTTGCTCGTCTTGTAGGTGAAGACAAGTACTTCTCAAACGTACTTTCTGCACAGGCTATGCTTGGTTACATCGGTTCTTCAACAGGTGCTTCATACATCACAGCTGATGGATGGGAACTTGGTGTTTGCCCTGTTCCTTCAAACAAGGAAAGCGCTGCTTACTGCGCAGGTACAAACCTTGTAATGTTCACTCAGGATTCTAACAAGCAGCTTGCTGCATGGGAATACATGAAGTGGCTTACATCTGCAGAAGCTACTGTAACATGGGCAGTTGGAACAGGATACCTTCCTGTAAGAACATCTGCTTATGAGTCAGCTGAGTACCAGGAATTCATGGCTTCAGACGTAACAGCTACAGCTGCTTACGAGCAGTCAGATGCATTCTTCACATCACTTGCTTCATATGATGCTTCTAACGACGTTAGAACAGCAGTTGCTGCAAAGATGGAAGAGCTTATCCTTGATGAGACTGAGCCTCAGGATGCTCTTGATGCTCTTGTAGAAGAGATCAACGCTCAGTTCTAATTAGTTCTTAATAATATGTAGTTCTTTAAGCCGGTGCTTATGCACCGGCTTTTTTGTGATATTTTTATTATGTTGGCACATGTGCATCATTGTGATAAAATAGATATCTTACCCAGGAGTTGTTTTTTAAGGAGGGTTTTTATGACAAAACTTGGATTTTATAACGGACTTCGTGAAATAGGCGGAACGTTTGTAGTAGTAGAGACAGATTCTGCCAGATGTATGTTTGATTTTGGTTTTGCCAATGCTGATATTATTGATAATAAGATCAGCTGTGCTCCTGGTGACATGGCATATTATTATGTCAATCTGGGTATTCTTACTCCTATGGATGGTATCTATGATGATAAGACAGCTCACAAGCTCTCACTTAAGTCTTTTTCTGAAGATACCAAGAAGAATTTCTTTATTATATCCCACATGCATATAGATCATATGGGCGGCCTTGGCATGCTTGATGGAGCCGTTCCTGTATATATGAGTTCGGATTCTCTTAAGCTTTACAGAGCTATCGCCAGAACCGGCGAAGCTGAAGTAAGAGAGCACGAAAACTGCATTGGAATTGATTATGACGAGAGCTTTACTGTTGGGGATATTACAGTCAAAGTGGTAAGGATCGATCATGACGTAGAAGGTGCATGTGGATTTATTATAAAAACTCCTGATGGAAGTATATGCTATACAGGTGATTACAGATTCCATGGCTTCCACAGAGACATTACAGAGGATTTTGCAGTTAAATGCCACGGAGTAGATGTGATGATCACAGAGGGCGTTACAGCAAGCTTTGATGATCTTGATATGTTAAGCCTCGAAGAGCCTGAAGATATGGGCAATACAGAAGAGGTTGTTCAGGAATATATGCGCGATAAGATCCGCGAAGAGAAGGGACTTATCGTTATCAATAACTACAACAGAAATGTTGAAAGAATTCACAGACTTAACGCACTTTGCAAGTCTGAAGGAAGGTCTTTGGTGCTTGAACCAGTTCAGGCAGAATACGTCAAAGCTTTTTATCCGGAAGATGAGATCAGTGTTTATGCTCAGAATTTAGATGAATGTGACTTTGAAATAGATCCTTCATGGACCAGGGTGACAAGACAGGATCTTTTATCAGATCCATCTAAATATGTCCTTCAGCAGGATTATAAGCATGTATATGAGCTTATAGACCTTAAAGAGGTGCTTTCTTTATACGTTCATATGGACGGAGCTCCTCTGGGAGATTATGACCCATCCTACAAGAAGCTTCATGACTTTATGGAACAGCTTTCTATAAACTATGAACACAAGGGAACAGGCGGACATTCAAGACCCTATTACCTTCGTTATATGATCGATCATATTGAGCCCGGAACACTTATTCCGCTTCATTCCTTCAGACCTGAGCAGGTTATGTCAGATCATGCAGGATGCAGGATACTTCCAGAGTATGGAGATTTCTATACGATGAAGGATGGAAAGTTGTCCAAGCAGGACTGATCAGGTTAGTTGAAGAAAATATCTATTTATTTAATCGGAGTCTTATGAATAATAGAACACTTAATATCATATATACATCTGATACGCATGGTCATGTATACCCGGTAGACTATGCCAAGAATACACCGTGTAATTCCAGTCTTTTAAACATAGCAACAGAGTACACAAAGGATGGCAATACACTGGTCCTTGATGGCGGAGATTCGCTTCAGGGAACACCTCTTACGCAGTATTATCTGGCTAATGCAGATAAGTATCCTTATCATCCTATTGCAGAAGCCTTTAATGCTATGGGACTTGATTTCTATACCCTTGGTAATCATGATTTTAACTTTGGCTACGAGGCAATAAGAGATTATGTAAGTGCCATGAAAGCAAGATGCCTTTGTGCTAACGTTGAGGATCTTGGAGGCGAGCTTAAGATTGAAAAGACCGCAATAGTAACTCTTGAAAACGGTCTTAGGGTTGGACTTTCAGGTGTTGTAACAGACTGGGTCAATGTCTGGGAGCAGGAAGACAATATTGCCAAGACTAAGGTTACAGATCCTTTTGTTGCAGCAAAAGATGCCCTTGAAGAACTCAAAGATAAGTGTGATATTACTGTTCTTATCTATCACGGAGGTCTTGAAGAGAATCCTTCAACAGGTCAGAAGATGTCTGATACTACTGAAAATATTGGATGCAAGATCGCTCATGAGCAGGACTGGGATATCCTTCTTACAGGTCACCAGCACATAGCTAATGAGAAGTTTGTAATAGATGGCACTTTTGCCGTTCAGCCTCCTGCTAAGGCAGATAAGTATATCTCTATGCAGGTAACTGCTACAGGAGATGATCTTGAGATCACATCGAAGCTTGTTAGTACAGGAAGTGTACATGAAGAAGACGTCTACAACAAAATGCTCCCTTTGGAAAAAGATGTTCAAAGCTGGCTTGATATCCCGATCGGTTCTATAAAAGATCCTATAATTCCTGAGGAAAAGCTTGATGCAGCCCTTCATGGAAGCAGACTTGCTGCCATATTTAATCAGACTCAGCTTGAATGGAGCGGAGCAGATTTTTCCTGCACGAGTCTTGGTAATGATCCGCTTGGACTTGAAAAGGATATAACTATAAGAGATGTATGTGCTGTATATCCTTTCGCTAATACTGTGTTTGTGGTAGAAGTAACCAAGCAGACAATTAAAGATTCCCTTGAGCGTGTGGCATCATATTTCACATTGGTAGATGGCAAGCCTCAGGTTTCAGAGGAATTCTTAAAGCCAAAGGTTGAACATTATAATTATGATTTCTATGCTGGCCTTGACTACGAATTTGACTTAACACGTCCTGTTGGAGACAGAGTAGTTAAGATGGTCATGCTTGATGGTTCTGAGCTGTCTGATTCCAGAACATATACTCTTGTCACAAGTAATTACAGGGCGACAGGAACAGGTGGATATAAAGCGATAGGTGAAAGCCGCGTTATCAGAAATAGTACTGAGGAAATGCCGGATCTTCTGCAGGATTACATCAGGAAAAACAGTCCTGTTGGAGATGTAAATAATTTCAGAATTAAAGTTTTTTATTAATTATCAAATAAATTTTGTTTTGTTTTGAAAAACGGGATACAGTATATGAGTTTAGTGATATACTGTTATAGATGCTTGGTAAGAGGGACAAAAATCCTATGAAAATATTAAAACTATTCACTAAAGATGATGATGTTTTTAATAATTATCATGACAAAATAAATGAACTGAATTATGAGCGTATCAGTAAGCTATCAATGATGGGGGCGACACTTCCTGTTATAGCAGTTATCTATTTCGCTATTGTTGGGGACTATGAGGGGAGCATGGAGTCTGTAATTATCATGCTTTATTTTGCAGCTCTGCGCATCTTTCTTAAGTTCCATGGGGAGGACAGGCCATTTAAGAATGCCACATTGTTCTTTTATCTTGTTATCATTCCGATACTTTTATTCGCATCGATAATAGATGCATATTATGATCCCGATGAACAGGGCTTTACGTCCCTTCTTCTTCTGTGTGCTATTCCGTGCCTGATCCTGGACAGGCCGGTGAGAATTGGAAGCTTTTTAGGGATTGTTGCTCTTACCGATGGCATAATATTCGATATTTTTAATGATGGGGCTGCTGTAACGGATATCAGGTCTCATTTAGTTGTAACATCCGTTGTTTCTGCGATTATTTCAGGGTATGTACTTAAAATTCAAATAGAAAATGTAAGGCGAGGCGAGAAACTGGCATACCAGTCGGAGCATGATGGAATGACAGGCCTTTTTAACAGAGTAGGTGGAGAAAAGAGAATTTCTCAATATCTGGAAGAGGGATGCAAGGGCTTT